>JACAEC010000154.1 GCA_013389055.1 Hydrogenophilaceae bacterium | reverse complement strand
GTATCAGGCCGAGGGCTCGGAGGCAGCCGTATCGCAGTTCGACAAGGACGACGTCGAGGCGATCGGCCTGGTCAAGTTCGACTTCCTCGGGCTGCGCACCCTGACCATCCTGGCCGAGGCAGTGCGCTTCGTGCAGCGCCAGCCCGGGCGGGAGGATTTCCGTCTGGAGGACCTGCCGCTCGACGATCCGGCGGTGTACAGGCTGTTTGCCGATGGCAACACCACCGCGGTGTTCCAGTCCGAATCGCGCTCGGCGAAAGACCTCGAAAAACGCCTCAAGGGCGATTGCTTCGAGGACATCATCGCGCTGATGGCGCTCAACCGCCCCGGTCCGCTCGGGTCAGGCATGGTGGACGACTTCATCGCGCGCAAGCAGGGCAAGCAGAAGCCGGAATATTTCCATCCGGATCTCGAGCCGGTGCTGAAGTCGACCTACGGCATCATCGTCTACCAGGAGCAGGTGATGCTGGTGGCGCAGATCCTGGCGGGTTACTCGCTGGGCGGCGCCGACCTCTTGCGCCGCGCCATGGGCAAGAAGAAGGCCGAGGAAATGGCCAAGCAGCGCGAGATTTTCCTCGCCGGCGCCAAGAAACGCGGCGTCGACGACAAGGTCGCCGGGCGGCTCTTCGATCTGATGGAGAAATTCGCCGAGTACGGCTTCAACAAGTCGCACTCGGCGGCCTATGCGCTGGTGGCCTACCAGACCGCGTACCTGAAGTCGCACTATCCGGCGGCCTTCATGGCGGCCACCATGACCGCCGACATGGGCGACACCGACAAGGTGTTCAACCTCTACGACGATTGCCTGGAGAATGGCCTGGAGCTGCTGGCGCCCGATGTGAATGCCAGCGAGTTCCGTTTCGTGCCGCTCGACGACAAGCGGATCCGCTACGGCCTGGGCGCGATCAAGGGCACCGGCCAGGCGGCGATCGACGCCATCGTGAAGGCGCGCGAGGCCGATGGTCCGTTCAAGGACCTGTTCGACTTCTGCCGGCGCATCGACAAGCGCGTGGTGAACCGGCGCGTGATCGAGGCGCTGATCTGCGCCGGCGCCTTCGATGCCATTACGGATCATCGCGCCAGCCTGATGGCCTCGGTGGGCCATGCGCTGGAAGCGGCGGAGCAGGCCGCGGCCAACGCCAACCAGTCCAGCCTGTTCGGCATGCTGGAAGAAGCCGTGACGCCGGGGGGCAACGCGTTGGTGGAAGTGCCGCGTTGGTCCGAGAAGGAATTGCTGCAGCAGGAAAAGAAAAGCCTGGGCTTTTATTTCAGCGGCCACCCCTTCGATGCTTACAGGAGCGAGATCGCCGGCTTCGTCAAGACCAAGCTCGGCAGCCTGGCGCCGCAACAGGAGAAGCAACTCCTCGCCGGCATTGTGTATGCCACCCGCACCATGATGACGCGCCGCGGCAAGATGGCCTTCGTCGCCCTGGATGACGGCGAAGCGCAGGTCGAGGTGGCGGTTTTCAACGAATTGTTCGAGCGCCACCGTGATCTTCTGCGCGAGGATCAACTGCTGCTGGTGGAAGGCAAGGTGAGCAAGGACGATTATTCCGGCGGCCTGCGCGTGACAGCCGACCGGCTGTTCGGCGTCGCTGAGGCGCGCACGCGTTACGCCAAGGGCATGCGCCTGGCCATGAACGGCCAAGCCAGCGCCGCCAAGCTCCGGGAACTGCTCGGCCCCTACCGACGGGTCGCGGCTGCGGAAGAATCGGGCGGATGCCCGGTAACCATCCGCTATCACAATCAGGGCGGCGCCTGCGAGGTGACCCTGGGGGACGGCTGGCGCGTTGAACTGGACGATAACCTGCTGACTTCTTTGAAGGAGTGGCTGTCGGAGGAAGGGGTGAGCATTCTCTATTCGTGATCTGCCGTCACTTTCCGGGAAGCGGTAACATTCTGAAACAAAATAACTAATGTTCCCGTCCTAAAGTTTTGGAGAGGCTGGCCGTAAACGGATTCAACCAGAGCGCAAAAATTTGCTTGCGCGGAATGTGAGAGTATTAGAGAATGCTTATGTGAATTGCTCCTCGGAGCAGTTCGGTGTTGTCTCCTCCATCCTCCTCCTTTGGTGGATTTTCAGCGCGGTTACCCAACCGCGCTTTTTTTTGCCTAAAATTTCCCGGCGCCCGCCAAGACTCCACTCGTATCGCACTCGGAGGAGAACCCATGAGCACCCCGCGCATCATCGACCAGTCCTTTCTGAACCAGATCTCGGATCAGGCCAAGGCCTCGCCCCGCCGTCGCAAGAACTTCAACTTCCACGCGAATGAAGCCGATGCGTCCCATCGGCTGCTGAACGCCATCGCGCCGGGCAGCTACATCGTGCCCCATCGCCACCAGGACCCGAACAAGGACGAATCCATCGTGCTGCTGCGCGGGCGCCTGGGGGCCGTGTTTTTCGACGAATCGGGCGAAGTGACGGAGCGGGGCGTGCTGGAAGCCGGCGGCGCGCAAGTGATGCTCAATGTGCCTCATGGCACCTATCACACGGTGGTCGCCTTGGCGCCGGGTACCCTGTTTTTCGAGGCCAAGGCCGGGCCTTATCGGCCCTTGGGTCCGGACGAGCGGGCGCCCTGGGCGCCGCAGGAAGGCGACCCGGAGGCGGCTCCCTACCTGGCCAGGCTGGAGAGTCTGCTCCGGGGATTTGGGGCCTAACAGGTCGGCAGGCGCTCGAAGCTGTCGAACGCTCCATCGGCCTCGGCAATTTCCACCCGCTCGACCTGGGCTTGCGGCGGCCCCCGCCTGGCCCAGGCGATGATCTTTTCAACATTTTCCGGCTCGCCCTGGACCAGCGCTTCCACGCTGCCTGCCCTGCGATTGCGCACCCAGCCGGTAATTCCCAGTTCCAGGGCTTTCTCCCGCATGGATTCGCGGAAAAATACGCCCTGGACCAGGCCATGAATCTGCAGGAGTCGGGTCTGTTTTTGCATCGGAATAGGGCGCGTGGGGTGGGGGACTGGGCCCCGTACCTAAGATACTACCGTCATGAAAGGTAAGATTGGACTATTTACAAACTCGTTAAGATTCGAGATCGTACCGCTACGCCTCACCAAACGAGTGGGGGCATCTAGATGAGAAGGAGACACAGATGACAATGTTCAAGCATTTGGCGGTAGCGGTGATGGCGGTCAGCCTGTTGGGTCTGGGCGGCTGTGCCACCAACAAGAAATCGACGGATCCGATCAAGACCGTTTATCACGTCAACAACAGTGACGTTGCCGGTTTGGCGATGAACAACATCAACAACCACCTGAACGCCGATCCCGGTACCAAGATCACGGTGGTGACCCACGGTAAGGGCATCGATTTTCTGCTCGATGGCGCCGCCGACAAGAACGGCAACCCTTACAACATCAAGGTTGAAGAGCTGATGGCCAAGGGCGTGGACTTCCGTGTCTGCAACAACACCCTGGTGTCCCGCAAGATCGATCCCAAGACCGTCATGCCCGGCGCCAAGATCGTGCCCTCCGGCGTGGCGGAACTCGGCAAGCTGCAAAATGCCGAAGGCTACG
>JACAEC010000129.1 GCA_013389055.1 Hydrogenophilaceae bacterium | reverse complement strand
CTGCTATGCCGTGCATGACGTGGGTGACGGGCACCTTGCGGGGGCAGCGCACGTAGCAGTTGTAGCAGGAGGTGCACATGTACATGCCGTTGGCGTTCAGCACCTCTTCCCGCTTGCCGGCCCGGATCATCATGAAGATCTCCTGGGGCGGGTGGTCCCAACCCGAGTGGAAGTTGGTGGGGCAGGAGCCGGAACACAGGCCGCACTGCATGCACATCTTCACCCACTCGCCCATCTCGGCCTGCTCTTCAATCTCCTTCAGGAAATTGTTCTTGTAGCGGTCGGCCATCTCGGCGTTGAGAGTCGGTTTCTTGTCGCTCATCGATCTTCTCCTTACAGACCCTTGAAGGGCGACGGGCCCATGGCCTTGATCTGTTCCGCGTAGGCGTTGATCTTGCCGGGCAGGGTGGCCATGTCGGTGATGGCCACTTCCAGGTCCATCAGGCGGTCGATCTCCAGGTTCATGCCCTTCAAGGTGTCGTACACCTTGGACATGCGGTAACGGCCCAGCTCGGAACCCTTGACGAAGTGGCACTGGTATTCCTCGCCATGCTTGCAGCCCATGAGCATGACACCGTCGTAGCCCGAGTTGAGGGCATCGGTGATCCAGATGGTATTGACCGAACCCAGGCAGCGCACCGGGATGGCCCGGACGAAGGCGCTGTACTCGTAACGGTTCATCGCCGCCATGTCGAGTGCCGGATAGGCATCGTTCTCGCAGGCCAGGATCAGGATGCGCGGCTTCTCGGAGAACTCGTCCGGGATATCGACCGCCTTGATCTGGGCGCCGACGGTGTTGACCGAATAGTTCTCGAAGGAGATCACCCGCACCGGGCAGGCGCCCATGCAGGTGCCGCAACGGCGGCAGCGCGACTCGTTGAACAGCGGGTAACGCTTTTCGTCCTCGTCGATGGCGCCGAACGGGCACTCCACCGTGCAGCGCTTGCACTGGGTGCAGCCTTCCAGGCGCGCGGTCGGGAAGGAGAGGTCACCGGCGCGCGGATGGGCCGCCTTGCCCAGGCCGGCGTTTTCCATGGCCTGGATCGCCTTCATCGCGGCGCCGGTGGCGTCCTCGATCGCCTGCACGGTATCCATCGGCCGCCGCACGGGGCCGGCCGCATAAATGCCGGTGCGGCGGGTCTCGTAGGGGAAGCAGATGAAGTGGCTGTCGGTAAAGCCGTGCTTGAACTGCGGGATGTCCGGGCCCTGGCGGTAGTCCAGGTTCAGGATGGAGATGGGCTTGACCTCGGCCACGACCGGCGCGCCCTCACCCTCTTCAGCTTCCGCCGCGGGCGCAGCCACGGCCTCGATGTTGACGCCGGCATTGGGCACCGCGCCGGTCGCCAGCACCACGAGGTCGGCCGCGGTCTCGGTCTCTTCGTCCAGGATCAGGTCCTTGAACTTGACCGTGAGACCACCGCCGCTCGGCACCACGCTGGAGACCACGCCCTTGGAGAAGATCACGCCCTTGTTCTGGGCGCTGCGGTAGAAGTCCTCGCCGTTGCCGGGGGTGCGCAGATCGGTGAACAGCACCACGGTGTCGATATCCGGGTTGCTGTCCTTGAAGTACATGGCCTGCTTGATGCTGGTGTTGCAGCAATAGCCGGAGCAGTACTGCAGGTGCTCGCCGGTCGCGTCGCGCTGGCCGGCGCACTGCACGAACACCACGCTCTTCACATCCTTGCCGTCGGCCCGCTTGATCGGGCCGCCATTGGCCGCGCGCGCCAGCGCCTCCAGACCGGCCTGGTCGACCACATTGGCCTGGCCGCCGCCCAAGTTGGGCAGCTTGTTCATGTCATAGAGCTCGAAGCCGCTGGCCTGGACGATGGCACCGATGTCCTCGGTCGCCACCGGGCCGCTCTCGACCGCGATCTCGGCCTTGAACCGACCGGGCGCACCGGAGGTCTTGGCCAGGGTGGCATTGAGATAGACCTTGATGTTCGAATCGGCCTCGATCTGGGCGACCAGATCGGCGACGCCGTTGTCCTCGGGCGCCTTGAACGGCTCGCGGGTCGGGATGCGCTTATACAGCTTGGCCGCCCAGCCGCCCAGGGCGGCGGTCTTCTCGACCAGCACCACCTTGTAGCCGGCCTTGGACGCCTCCAGCGCCGCAGTCATGCCGGAGATGCCGCCGCCGACCACCAGCAGGGTCTTGACCCCGCCGGTGTTGGGGTTGCCCGTGGGCTGGGTCATCGCCTTCACTTCGGCGCAGGCCATGCGCACGTAGTCCTCGGCCATCTCCTGGGTGGTCTCGCGCGCCTCGTCGGTGTCGGGGCGGATCCAGATCACGACCTCGCGCAGATTGCCGCGGGAGACTGCGGTGGTCGGGAAGTTGAAGGCCTCGGTCTTGGCCCGCCGGGAGCAGGCGCAGATCGCGATGTGGGTGACAGCCTCGTTGGCGATGTCGTTCTGGATCATCGCCACGCCCTCGGTGGAGCAGAGGAAGTCGTGCTCGCGCACGAGGTTCATCTTGCCGTCCTTGGTGGCGACTTGGGTCAGGGCCTTGGCGTCCAGGCGATTGCCCAGCTCGCAGCCCTTGCAGATGTATGCAGCGGTTTTCATGTCAGCCATGGCTTAGGCCTCCGCACGGGCGACTTTGTTGACGACTTGGATGGCGCGCAGGGCGGCGGCGGTGGCGCTCTGCACCGCGCGGTTCACATCCAGGGCATTGGTGGCGCAGCCGGCGCCGAAGATGCCGGCGTTCTTGGGGTCGGCCATGATGAAGCCGGAGGAATCGGCCATCACCTCGGCCGGGATGTCCACCCCCTTGACCGACGGCTCCATGCCGACGGCGAGCACCACCAGATCATGCGCAGTGGAATAACGCTTGTAGCCCTCGGTGTTGACACCCCAACACACCGGATTGCGGTCCTTGTCCTCGCTGATCCGGGCCACCTTGGATTTGACGAAGCTGACGTTGGGGTTGGCCCTGACCTTGGCGTAGAAGTCTTCGAAGCGGTCGATGGCACGGATGTCGATGTAGTAGATGGTCGACTTGCCCTCGTCGCCGTATTTTTCCTGCACGTAATGGGTCTGCTTGAGCGAGCCCATGCAGCAGAAACGCGAGCAGTGGCGCAGGTGGTTCTCGTCGCGCGAGCCAGCGCACTGGATGAAGGCGATGTTCTTGGCCTCCTTGCCGTCGGAGGGACGGAGGATCTTGCCGCCGGTCGGGCCATGCGGGTCGGCCAGGCGCTCGAACTCGACGTTGGTGATCACGTTGGGGAATTCGCCGTAGCGATACGGGGTGATCTTCTCCGCATCGTAGGGCTGCCAGCCGGTGGCCCAGACGATGGCGCCGGCCTTGAGGCTGACCGCCTCTTCCTTCTGGTTAAGATCGATGGCGTTGTACTTGCAGGCCGCCTTGGCCTTGTCGGCATCGGCGGTGCCGATGATAGAGGCGTCCAGCACATAGCGCTGCGGATAGGCCATGGCGTGCGGCAGATAAGCCGCCTTGATCTTGCCCAGGTTGTAGTTGAAGGCGTCGTCGATCTCGGCCGTCACCACCTTGGCGCATTCGCCGCAGGCCGTGCAGTTCTCGTTCACATAGCGCGGCGCGGTCTTCAAGTTGACCGTGTAATCGCCTTTGGTGCCGGAAATGCCGGTCACCTCGGCCATGGTCAGCACCTGGATGCGCGGATTGGCCTTGAGCCGGCGCAGGTTGATTTCCAGGCCGCAGGTGGGATGGCACATCTTGGGGAAGTACCGGTAGAGCTGGGCGGTGCGACCGCCCAGGTACGGGTTCTTCTCCACCAGTACGACATGCTTGCCGGTTTCCGCCGCTTCGAGCGCCGCGGTCATGCCGGAGATGCCGCCGCCCACGACCAGGATGGTCTGGTTGGTCGCCACAACTGACGTCATGAATCGCCTCCGATGGGTGAAGACAGAAAATCGGGCAGCCCGGAACAGGCCGGGCTGAAGATACGGCGAATGTTACTCGCAATGGCCCCGCTATTGGCCGGACATTAAGATCGAATGTGCTTATATGCAAATAGATTGCATAAATTGGACTGCGACAGAGGGTCTATAAAACCCGCCGCCGCGCATGGGATTTCCCTCGGCGCCGCAACACAGATCGCGGATTACAGTGCCGCGGAAAGACTGATCAGGAATGGACGCTGACCGGCGGGACGTTGCAGGCCTCGCCCTGCTCGGTCGGCACCGATCGAATCTCGAAGCTGAGGTCCGCCAGATCCGCCAGGATGTAGGTCGGTGGATTGCCGACGCCGCCCACCGTGCCCGGATTCAGCAAGTGGGTGATGCCGCCCTTGATGTTGGTGACGGCATCGATGCTGACCTTGTGGTCATGACCACAACAGACCAGATCGTAATCGCCGGTCAGCGCCATGGCGGCGGCGTAATGCGGGTAGTGCACCAGGAAGATCGAGCGGCCGGCCAGATGCAGCGCGGCATCCTGGCCGTGGTAGCGCACCGGGCTGTCCGGCTCGGCGGCGAGACGGGTCATGTTGAACAAATCGCCGGTGTTGTTGCCGTGGATGACGTGCACCGGCAGGCCGAATTTTTTCAGCACCCTCAGCGTAGTCGGCGCCACCACGTCGCCGCAATGCAGCACCGCCTCGGCCCCGCAACGCTTGGCATCCTCCACCGCGTGATCGAGCAGGCGGCGATTGTCGTGGGAATCGGAGAGGATGCAGATTTTCATGTTCAGAACATCGGCTTCTCGGGCGCCGCCTTGTAGCGTTCCACGCCAGCCAGAATCTCGGCGCGGGCCTCGTCGGCGCCGACCCAGCCCTCGACCTTCACCCATTTGTTGGGCTCAAGGTCCTTGTAGTGCTCGAAGAAATGAGCGATCTGGTTGAGCAGCAAGGCAGGCAGGTCCTCCGGCTTCTTGACCTGGCTGTAGAGGTTGCACAGCTTGTCGACCGGCACTGCGAGCAGCTTGGCATCGACCCCGGCCTCGTCGGTCATCTTGAGCATACCGACCGGACGGCAACGGACCACCACACCGGTGATCAGCGGGATCGGCGTGATCACCAGGACGTCGACCGGGTCGCCGTCATCGGACAGGGTGTGCGGGATGTAGCCGTAATTGCAGGGGTAGTGCATGGCGGTGGACATGAAGCGATCGACGAACATCGCCCCGGTCTCCTTGTCCACTTCGTACTTGATCGGCTCGCCATGAGCGGGGATTTCAATGATGACGTTGAAGTCGTTCGGCACATCGCGGCCGGAAGCCACTCGGTCAAGATTCATGTTTACCTCGGAACAAAAAGATACAGCCCATTGCGCCGCCAGTCAGACAGCCCAGGCCCTCGTCTTAATCCGCCCACTTGCTGGTACAATTGCGTCCCCAGGGAGATTCAGCATGTCCAGCCAGGAAGAACTCGTCATTCGGGGCCTCACCAACGCCGGCCGCAAGTTCCGACCCAGCGATTGGGCTGAACGGCTCTGCGGCGTCTTCGCCGCCGTCGGTCCTGACAACCGGACCCAGTATTCCGCCCACATTTTCCCCATCACCCGTGAGGGCATGTACTGTGTCGTGGTCAACCGCAAACTCGAGGATGCGGACCCGATGGCATTCCGATTCTTGATGGACTTCGCCCGGGACAACGACCTGCAAGTGGTGGAAGGTCGCCACGCCCCCCGGAGCTAATGTGACGCGTCGCCCGCTCACACGGGCGACGGGATTAGGCCATCGCCTTGATAGCGGCAGACAGGCGGCTCTTGTGGCGAGCGGCCTTGTTCTTGTGCACGATCTTCTTGTCGGCGATGCGATCGATCGCGCCCATCGAAACTTGGAACGCATTCTGGGCGGCGCTCTTGTCGCCGGCCTCGATCGCCTTCTGCACCTTCTTTACCGCGGTACGGTAAGCGGAACGCAGAGCCATGTTGTGCAGGCGCTGCTTGGCGCTCTGACGGGCACGTTTCCGGGCCTGGGCACTGTTGGCCATAATTCGGTACTCCTGTTGCCTGGACGCAATTGAAAGGCGCGGATTATATTGCCTTTGTTTCGGCCAGACAAGACTATAGTTCTGCCGGCCAAGCCTAAACCCCGACAAGAAGACAAAACCGCCTAGCCTCCCATGAATCTGCTCAAAGCCCTCGCCACCGTCAGTTCCATGACCCTGCTCTCGCGCATCCTGGGCTTCCTGCGCGACGCCGTCATCGCCCGCGCCTTCGGGGCCGGGGCCGCCACCGACGCCTTCTTCGTCGCCTTCAAGCTGCCCAACCTGCTGCGCCGCCTGTTCGCCGAGGGCGCCTTCTCCCAGGCCTTCGTCCCGGTGCTGGCCGAATACAAGAACAAACGCGGCGCCGAGGCCACCCATATCCTGGTCAACAAGGTCGCCACCGCGCTGTTCCTGGTCCTGGTCGGAGTGGCCGGCCTCGGCATCCTGGCCGCGCCTCTGGTCGTACTGGTCAGCGCGCCCGGCTTCCTGGCGACGCCCGACAAATTTGACCTCACGGTCGACCTCTTGCGCATCGTCTTCCCCTACATCCTGTTCATCTCCTTGACCTCCTTGGCCGCCGGCGTGCTCAATACCTACAGCCGTTTCTCGCTGCCGGCCTTCACCCCGGTGCTGCTCAATGTCGCCATGATCCTGGCCGCCACCGTAGCCGCGCCCTGGTTCGACCCGCCGGTGCTGGCCCTGGGCTGGGGCGCCTTCCTCGGCGGCCTGCTGCAACTGGCCATCCAGCTGCCGGCCTTGAAGCGCGTGGGCCTGATCCCGCGCTGGGATCTCGATCTCAAAGACGAGGGCGTGCGCCGGATTCTGAAATTGATGGGGCCGGCCGCGGTCGGCGTCTCGGTGGCCCAGGTCTCGCTGCTGATCAACACCCTGTTCGCCTCCTTCCTGGTCACCGGCAGCGTGTCCTGGCTTTATTACGCCGACCGGCTGATGGAATTCCCTACCGGCATGCTCGGCGTGGCCCTGGGCACCATCCTGCTGCCCTCGCTGGCCAAGCATTACGCCGACAACGACGGCGGCGAATATTCCAAGCTGCTCGACTGGGGCCTGCGCATGACCCTGCTGCTGGCCGCCCCCTCCGCGGTAGCGCTGGCCATCCTCGCCGTACCCCTGATTGCCACCCTGTTCTTCTATGGCGAATTCACCGCCCACGACGTGGCCATGACCCGCACGGCCTTGGTCGCCTACAGCGTCGGCCTGATCGGGCTGATCCTGGTCAAGGTACTGGCACCCGGCTTCTACGCCCGGCAGAACATCCGCACCCCGGTGAAAATCGCCATCTTCACCCTGCTCGCCACCCAGGCCATGAACCTGATCTTCATCTGGCCGCTCCAGCATGCCGGCCTGGCCCTGGCCATCGGTCTCGGCGCCTGCCTCAACGCCGGCATCCTGTTCCATAAGCTGCGCCAACATCGGATTTACCAGCCACAGCCGGGCTGGACTGCCTTCCTGCTCAAACTCGCCACCGCCTTGCTGGTGATGGGCATCGTGCTTTGGTTCGCCATGGGTAGCGAAGCGCACTGGCTGGCCTATCGGGCCGGGGAGCGCGTAGCGCATCTGGGCGGGCTGGTGCTCGGCGGCGCCGGCAGCTATTTCGCCACGCTCTGGCTGCTCGGTTTTCGGCCCAACCAGTTCCGGCGCCGGGCCGCCGAATAGACGCCCTTCCCGCGCGGCGGCTAAAATCCTCCCCTTTTTCAACAACATATTCCCCATGCGCATCACCCACGGCTGGCCCCACGCCTCCCGCCCGAACGCGATCACCATCGGCAATTTCGATGGCGTGCACCTCGGGCATCAGGCCATGCTCGCGCGCCTGACCACCCAGGCCGCCGCGCTGGCTGCCGCGCCGACCGTGCTCACCTTCGAGCCGCACCCGCGGGAGATCTTCACCCCGGCCGCCGCCCCGGCGCGTCTCACTTCCTTGCGGGAAAAGCTGGAGATCCTGAAGGGCCTGGGCGTCGAGCATGTCCACATCTGCCGCTTCACCCGCGCCTTCGCGGCCTTGAGCGCCGAAGACTTCGTCCGGCGCATCCTGGTCGATGGCCTCAAGGCCCGTTATGTCCTGGTCGGCGACGACTTCCGCTTCGGCGCCAAACGCGCCGGCGACCTCGGCCTCCTGCAGGCCATGGGCCAACAGTTCGGCTTTGCCGCCGAAGCCCTGCCCACCGTGGAGAACGACGGTGATCGGGTCTCTTCCACCCTGGTGCGCGACGCCCTCGCCGCCGGCGACATGGCCCATGCCGCGTGCCTGTTGAAGCGGCCCTATTCGATCTCCGGCCGCGTGGTCACCGGCGACAAGCTCGGCCGCGAGATCGGCTACCCCACCGCCAACATCCAACTCAAGCACAATCGGCCGCCGATCACCGGCATCTTCGCCGTGCGCGTGCAGGGACTCGATGCCCCGGATTGGCCCGGTGTCGCCAGCTTGGGCACCCGACCGACCGTGCATGCCAACGGCCGGCCGACCCTGGAAGTGCATCTGTTCAACTTCGATCGCAGCATCTACCGCCAGCATCTGCGCGTGGAGTTCCTGCACAAGCTGCGCGACGAAGCCAAATTCGACAGCCTGGAGGCGCTGGTCGCCCAGATCGACAAGGATGCGGCTCAGGCAAGGGAGTTGTTGAATGTGTGAGATGGCACAGGTGGGCGACAAAGCGCGTTCCTTCATGCCCATGCAGTTGGCCGGGGGCGCCCGGCAGCGCATTACTTTCTTTGCTCGTGCAAAGAAAGTAACCAAAGAAAGCACGCCCCGCTTCGCCGCCCTTCGGGTTCCCAATTTTCTCGCGACTGTTCGGGCGGCTGCGCAACTCGACCTGCGGGCTCAGACAGTGCTCGCCGACGCCCCCCGAACAGTCGCGAGAAAATTGGCGACTCAGAGGGGATGGTCGACGAGCCTCGGTGGGTTTTCCATGCCCCCTCTGCCGGAGCCGAGGATTTTGGATTTGACTGGGGAAGCCGAAGGCCGGCGAAAGCTGTCTGAGCGAAGCGAGTTCTTTCGCCGCCCAGGCAAGTCCAAAATCCTCGGGGTTTCGACGGCAGCGGGGCGGCCTTCTTTTGGTTACTTTTCTTGGCCGCACAAGAAAAGTAACCCGCTGCCGGGCGGCTCCCGGCCAATCCACACTGCGTAATACTTAGCCCGCCATTTCTAGCGAATACCGCACCATGCCCGACTACAAAGACACTCTCAACCTGCCCGACACGCCCTTCCCCATGCGCGGCGACCTGCCCAAGCGCGAGCCGGGCTGGATCAAGCAGTGGCAGGAGCAGAAGCTCTACGAGAAGATCCGCGCCCAGAGCGCCGGCCGGCCCAAGTTCATCCTGCACGACGGCCCGCCCTATGCCAACGGCGACATCCACATCGGCCATGCGGTGAACAAGATCCTCAAGGACGTCATCGTCAAAACGAAGACGCTGGACGGCTTCGATGCGCCCTACGTACCGGGCTGGGACTGCCACGGCCTGCCGATCGAACTGGTGGTCGAGAAGACCCACGGCAAGGACATCCCGGCCGCCAGGTTCCGCGAGCTGTGCCGGGAATATGCGGCGAGCCAGATCGAGCGGCAAAAGGTCGACTTCATCCGCCTGGGCGTATTGGGCGACTGGGATGCGCCCTATCGCACCATGGACTACAAGTTCGAGGCCGACATTCAGCGCCAGCTCGGTCGCATCTTCGAGCGCGGCTATCTCTACCAGGGGGCCAAGCCGGTGCACTGGTGCGTCGATTGCGGCTCGGCCCTGGCCGAGGCGGAGGTCGAATACGAGGACAAGACCTCGCCGGCCATCGATGTCGCCTTCCCGGTCGCCGAACTCGGCGATTTGGCCCAGCGCTTGGGCTTGCCCGCATTGAGCGAACCGACCTATCTGGTGATCTGGACCACCACGCCCTGGACCCTGCCGGCCAACCAGGCGGTAGCCGCCCATCCCGAATTCATCTACGACCTGATCCAGACTCCGAAAGGCCTGCTCATCCTGGCCCGCGACCTGGCCGAGGCGGCGATGAAGCGCTACGGCTTCGAAGCGGTGGAAGTGGTCGGCCAATGCACCGGTGAACTGCTCGAAGGCCTGAAGCTGCTGCACCCCTTCTACGAACGCGAGGTGCCGGTGATCCTGGCCGACTTCGTCACCCTCGAGGCCGGTACCGGCCTGGTCCACATCGCCCCCGGCCACGGCCTCGACGACTACGTCGCCGGTAACCGCTACGGCCTCAAGGTCGACAATCCGGTCGGTAACGACGGCAAGTTCTATGCGGGCACGCCGCTGGTCGGCGGCCTATCGGTCTGGGACGGCAACAAGAAGGTCCTCGAAACGCTGGAGGCCAACGGCCTCTTGCTCGCCCATGCCAAGCTCAGCCACAGCTATCCCCATTGCTGGCGGCATAAGACCCCGATCATCTTCCGCGCCACCCGCCAGTGGTTCATCGGCATGGACGTGGCCGACAAGGGCAACCCCGCCCTGCGCGAACTGGCCATGCAGGCGGTGGAGCGGACCCGCTTTTACCCGGCCTGGGGCCAGAGCCGGCTGGAGGCGATGATCAAGAACCGGCCCGACTGGTGCGTCTCGCGCCAGCGCAACTGGGGCGTGCCGATGCCGCTGTTCGTGCACAAGGTCACCGGCGAGCCGCATCCGCGTAGCCTGGAACTAATCGAACAAGTGGCGCGCAAGGTGGAACAGGCCGGCATCGAAGCCTGGTTCAGCCTCGACCCGGTCGAACTGTTGGGCGCCGAGGCCGCCGAATACGACAAGGTCAAGGACACCCTCGACGTCTGGTTCGACTCCGGCGTCACCCACGCCTGCGTGCTCAAGCAGCGCCCGGCGCTGGCCCATCCGGCCGACCTCTATCTGGAGGGCTCCGACCAACACCGCGGCTGGTTCCAGTCCTCCTTGCTCACCGGCTGCGCGACCGACGGCCATGCCCCCTACAAGGCCCTGCTCACCCACGGCTTCGTGGTCGACGGCAAGGGCCTGAAGATGTCGAAGTCCAAGGGCAACGTCATTGCGCCACAGAAGGTTTCCGACAGCATGGGCGCCGAAATCCTACGCCTGTGGGTCGCCAGTACCGACTACTCCGGCGAACTGACCATCTCCGACGAGATCCTGAAACGCGTGGTCGAGGCCTATCGCCGCATCCGCAACACCCTGCGTTTCCTCTTGGCCAACACCGCCGACTTCGACATCGAGAAAGATGGCGTGCCGGTCGAGCAGTGGCTGGAGATCGACCGCTACGCCCTGGCGCTCACCCGCGCACTGCAGGCCGAGGTCGTCGACGAGTATCGCAACTACAGCTTCCACACCGCCGTGCAGCGCCTGCACAACTTCTGCTCCGAAGACCTCGGCGCCTTCTACCTCGACATCCTCAAGGACCGCCTGTACACCACCGGCGCGACCAGCCGCCAGCGCCGCTCGGCGCAAACCGCGTTGTGGCACGTCACCCAGACGCTGACCCGATTGCTGGCCCCCATCCTCTCCTTCACCGCCGAAGAGGCTTGGGCCCTGACCGGCCATTCGGAAAGCGTATTCCTCGACCAGTGGCATGTCCTGCCGGAACAAGGCGACGAGGCCGCCCTGCTCACGCGCTGGACCCGCCTGCGCGAACTGCGCGGCTTGGCGACCAAACGCCTGGAAGAACTGCGGGCCGAAGGCAAGCTCGGCTCCTCGCTACAGGGCGAACTCACCTTCCATGCCGATGGCGAGGACTACGACCTGCTCAAATCCTTGGGCGACGACCTGCGCTTCGTGCTGATCACCTCCAGCACCCGGGTCGAGAAGGCCGCCGGCGAACCGAGGGTGGAGGCGGTGCCCAGTGCGCACGAGAAGTGCGAGCGCTGCTGGCACTATCGCGAAGACGTCGACACCGATCCGGCCCACCCCGGTCTGTGTGGCCGTTGCGTGAGCAATCTCTTTGGCGAGGGCGAGCCGCGTGAACATGCCTGAACAAGCCGGCGCAACGAGTTCCACCAAGAACGGCCTGACCTGGCTCTGGCTCACCGCCCTGGTGCTGGTGCTCGACCAGATCACCAAATTCGCAGTGGTCCAGGCCATGGCCTTGCACGACTACATCCCGGTCACCGATTTCTTCAACCTGGTACGGATGCACAACACCGGCGCCGCCTTCAGCCTGCTGGCTGACCAGCCGGGCTGGCAGCGGCTATTCTTCCTCGCCGTCGGCCTGATTGCCAGCGGCGTCATCTTCCACCTCCTGCGCAAGACCCATGGCCGCCCCCTGTTCTGCTTGGCGCTTGCCCTGATTTTGGGCGGCGCCCTGGGCAATGTGATCGACCGCGCCGCCTATGGCTACGTCGTCGACTTTCTCGATTTCTATCTGGGCGATTGGCACTGGCCGGCCTTCAATGTGGCCGACTCCGGCATCACCGTCGGCGCCGCATTGTTGATATTCGACAGCCTGCGCAAGCGGCCATGAATGCAAGCGCCGACGGCCTGCGCCTGAACGACCGGGTCACCTTGCACTACCGCATCCGCTGCCTGGAGCAGGAAGTCGCCGATACCTTCGAGACCGGGCCGGAGACCTTCCGCCTCGGCCAGGGCGAGATCGACCCCCGGCTGGAACTGTGCCTGACCGGTCTGCGCAAGGGCGAGCACCGCCTGTTCCAGCTGGCGCCCTGGCAGGCCTTCGGCGAGCGTCACGAAGAATTGGTACAGACCCTGCCGCGCAGCGATTTCCCGGCCGAAATGGAACTCGTGGTCGACCATCTGGTCGACTTCGAATTGCCCAACGGCGAGACCTTGCAAGGCCGCATTCTGGAACTCGCGGCCGATAGCGTGCGGATCGATTTCAACCACCCCCTGGCCGGCCTGCCGGTCGAATTCGAGGTGGAGATACTGGACATCATGAAGGGAAATTCCGATGCCGACTGAAGTGCTGCTAGCCAATCCGCGCGGCTTCTGCGCCGGGGTCGATCGCGCCATCGCCATCGTCGAGCGCGCGCTGGAAAAATTCGGCGCGCCGATCTATGTGCGCCACGAGGTCGTGCACAACCGCTTCGTGGTGGAAAACCTGCGGGCCAAGGGCGCAATCTTCATCGAAGACCTGGCCGACGTGCCCGATGGCGCCACCCTGATCTTCAGCGCCCATGGCGTGCCGCAATCGGTACGCGAAGAAGCGGCCCGGCGCGGCCTCAAGGTGTTCGACGCCACCTGCCCGCTGGTGACCAAGGTCCACGTCGAGGTGAAGAAACTGCGCGAGCAGGGGTTCGAGATCGTCATGATCGGTCACAAGGGCCACCCGGAGGTCGAAGGCACCATGGGTCAGAGCAGGGGCGGCATGTATCTGGTGGAAACGCCGGATGAGGTCGCCACGCTCGAGGTGACGGACCCGGCCAAGCTGGCCTACGTCACCCAAACCACGCTGTCGGTGGATGATGCCGCGCGCGTGGTCGACGCCCTCAAGGCCCGCTTCCCCCAAATCGTCGGCCCCAAGAAGGACGACATCTGCTATGCGACGCAAAACCGCCAGGACGCGGTGAAGGTGCTAGCCAAGCAAAGTGAGGTGGTCATCGTGGTCGGTTCGCCCAACAGTTCCAACTCCAACCGCCTGCGCGAAGTGGCCGCCAACCTCGGCGCCGCCGCCTATATGGTCGACAATGCCGAGCAGATCGACCCGGCCTGGCTGGCCGGCAAAACCAAGGTCGGCGTCACCGCCGGCGCCTCGGCACCGGAAGTGCTGGTGGAGGGCGTGATCGCCCGGCTGGGCGAACTGGGGGTCAAGGCTGTACACCCCTTGGAGGGTATCGAGGAGAAGGTGAACTTCCCGTTGCCGAAGGGACTTGCATAGGGTGCGTTCTGCGCACCATCAGGATGGCGCAGAAAGCGCCCTGTTGCTCTCGCATGTCTTGGTGCGCAAGCGGACCCTACAACCCGTCCTCAGCTGCGGTGCAGAATCACTTCCAACACGAACTGCACGCCGACATAGGCCAGCAATAGGCAGACGAAACCGGCCAGGGTCCAGGTGATGGCGGGGCGGCCGCGCCAGCCGTAACGGCGGCGGCCCCAGAGCAGGGCCGCGAAGATCAGCCAGGACACGACGCCGAACACGGTCTTGTGGCTCAGAGTCAGCGGCTTGCCGAAGATCGATTCCGAAAACAGGATGCCGCTGGCCAGGGTCAGGGTCAGCAGGATGAAGCCCGCCTCGACCAGCCGGAACAGCAGCTTCTCCAGGGTCAGCAAGGGCGGCAGATTGGAGACCAGGGGCGGCGGCACCGGCTTGTGCAGATTACGGTCGGCCAAGGCGATCAACACCGCATGCAGGGCCGCGATGGTGTAGAGGCTGTAGGCCGTCATCGCCATCAACAGATGCAGGCGGAACAGCGGCTGCTCGCTGTAAGGGATCATGTGGGCGTCCGGCAGCACCGCATGCAGCAGCACAGCGACGCCGGCAAAGGCCAGGACGAAGCCATTGAGGCCCGAGACGGGGTAGAGCCAGCAGGCTAGGCTGTAGATCAGCACCGTCAGCGCGGCGATGGCGGAGAGCGAACTGGCCAGGCCCAAGCTGACCCCGCCGGCGCCCAAAATGTCCTGCTGCAGCAAGACCAGATGCAGAGCCAGCGGCACCAGGGGCAGCAAGCGCACCAGTGTCTGGTTGCGTTGCGCATGCCGGCCGGGCCAAAGCCAAGCGGCCAAGGCCAGGTAGGCAAGGGCGTCGAGCAGGTAGAGCACAACTTCCGGCATGGGGGCATCAAGGAAATTTGTTAGACTTCGCCAGTTTAACGCATCACCATCATCCGATCATGTTCGATAACCTCTCCCAACGCCTCGGCGCCGTCGTCAAGAACCTGCGCGGTCAGGGCCGGCTGACCGAAGCCAACGTCCAGGACGCCCTGCGCGAGGTGCGCGTGGCCCTGCTCGAGGCCGACGTCGCCCTGCCGGTGGTGCGCGACTTCATCGCCAAGGTGAAGGAAAAGGCAATGGGCCAGGACGTGCTGCACAGCCTGACCCCGGGCCAGATGCTGATCGGCATCGTGCAGAAGGAACTCACCGCACTGATGGGCGAGCAGGCGGCGCCCTTGAGCTTCGCCGCCCAGCCGCCGGTGGTCTACCTCATGGCCGGCCTGCAGGGCGCCGGCAAGACCACCTCCAGCGGCAAGCTGGTGCGCATGATCCGCGCGCAGGGCAAGAAGAAAGTGCTCTTGGTCAGTTGCGACATCTACCGCCCCGCCGCCATCGAGCAGCTGAAGACCGTGGCCGCCCAGGCCGAGGCCGAGTTCTTCCCCTCCTCACCCGAACAGAAGCCGCTCGATATCGCCCTGGCCGCGCTCGACTACGCCAAACGCCACTTCTTCGACGTGCTCATCGTCGACACCGCCGGCCGCCTGCATGTGGACGAGGCGATGATGCAGGAGATCCGCGAGCTGCATGCGGCGCTGAAGCCGGTCGAGACCCTGTTCGTGGTCGACGCCATGCAGGGCCAGGACGCGGTCAACACCGCCAAGGCCTTCGGCGACGCCCTGCCGCTGACCGGCATCATCCTGACCAAGCTCGACGGCGACGCCCGCGGCGGCGCCGCGCTGTCGGTGCGACAGATCACCGGCAAGCCGATCAAGTTCGTCGGCGTCGGCGAGAAGCTCACCGGCATCGAGGTCTTCCACCCCGAACGCATGGCCTCGCGCATCCTCGGCATGGGCGATGTGCTCTCCCTGATCGAGGAGGCGCAAAAAGGCGTCGACCAGGCCGAGGCGATCAAGGTCGCCAAGAAGCTGAAGGCCGGCAAGGGCTTCGATCTGGAGGACTTCAAGAGCCAGATCCAGCAGATGCAGAAGATGGGCGGCCTGGGCAGCCTCATGGACAAGATGCCGGGCATGGCCCAGGTCAAGGCCGGCGACCTGGTCCAGGGCGAAAAACAGATGCGCCGGATCGAAGGCATCATCAATTCCATGACCCCGAAGGAGCGGCAACAGCCCGAGATCATCAAGGCCTCGCGCAAGCGCCGCATCGCCGCCGGTGCCGGGGTTCAGGTCCAGGATGTCAACCGCCTGCTTAGCCAGTTCGAGCAGATGCAGAAGATGATGAAGACCTTCGCCAAAGGCGGCATGGCCAAGATGATGCGGGGAATGAAGGGGATGCTGCCGGGCATGCCCCGCTAAGCCCTGCCGTCATTCCCGCGCAAGCGGGAATCCTTTATTTTCAACGAGTTATCAAGCGAATGTGGATTCCCGCTTGCGCGGAATGACGTCCCCGCCAACTCGCTCAATCGCCCCAAAACCCCGACAAATCAGAAACTTGCCCATTGACCCGGCTTTCGCGTAAAATCCGCGTTTTTCCGTTTCCGTTTGCCGCCCGGTTGGGCGGTATTTAACAAAGGTTAGGAACACATTATGGTCGTGATCCGTCTTGCTCGCGGCGGCGCCAAAGGGCGTCCCTTCTACAACATCGTGGTGGCCGACTCCCGCTGCCGCCGTGACGGCCGCTTCATCGAGCGCATCGGCTTCTACAATCCGGTCGCTTCCGGCAAGGAAGAAGGCCTGCGCGTGAACAGCGAGCGTCTGGCCTACTGGGAGGGCAACGGCGCCCAGGTCTCCGACACCGTGGCCCGTCTGGTGCGCAGTGGCCAGGCCAAAGCTGCCTGAAGATCTGGTCGTAATGGGGCGAATAGCCGCCCCCTACGCAATACGCGGCTGGATCAAGGTTCAGCCCTTTACCGAATATCTCGACAGCCTGCTGGACTATCCGGTCTGGCGGTTGGGCAAGAAGACCGGCTGGCAGGAGTACCGGGTCCTCGACGCGAAGGTGCACAGCAACAGCCTGATCGCCCAGCTCGAAGGCGTCGATGACCGCAGCCAGGCCGAGGCCTTGCAGGGCCTGGAGATTGCGGTGGGCCGGGACGAACTGCCCGAGCCCGAAGCAGATGAGTATTACTGGGACGACCTCATCGGTCTGGATGTGGTCAACCGGGAAGGCGTGAACCTGGGCAAGGTCACCGGCATTCTGGAGACCGGCGCCCACGATGTGCTCAAGGTCAGCGGTGAACGGGAACGGCTGATCCCCTTCACCGAGCCCATCGTCGTCGAGGTGGACACCCAGGCCGGCTGCATTCGGGTCGACTGGGGCGTGGATTACTGACGTGCCGCCGCATTACCACGTCGTCACGCTGTTCCCCGAAATGTTCGCGACGCTGACCGAGTTCGGCGTCAGCGGTCGGGCCTTTCGCAACGGCCTGTGCCAGTTGAAGACGTGGGACCCGCGTGAGTTCACGCAGGACGCCTACCGCACGGTGGACGACCGCCCCTTCGGCGGCGGCCCCGGCATGGTGATGCTGGCCGAGCCCCTGGACCTGGCACTCACCGCGGCCAAGACGGCGTTGCGGGCGGCAGGAGTGACGCAGCCGCGCATGGTGTATCTCTCGCCCCAAGGGCGGCGGCTAGACCATGCGTTAGTGCTGGAATTGGCGGCAGAGCCCGGCCTGGTGTTGCTGGCCGGCCGCTACGAAGGCATCGACGAGCGGGTGTTCCAGCGGCATGCCCTGGAAGAGGTGTCGATCGGCGACTATGTGCTCTCCGGCGGCGAGTTGCCGGCGATGGTGCTGCTGGACAGCCTCATCCGGCACCTGCCCGGCGCCCTGGGCGACGCCGATTCGGCCAAGGAGGATTCCTTCGCCGACGGCCTGCTGGACTGCCCGCACTACACCCGGCCCGAGGACTACCAAGGGCTGAAGGTGCCGGCGGTGCTGCTGGGCGGCAACCACGCCGAGATCCGGCGCTGGCGGTTGAAGCAGGCCTTGGGCCGCACCTGGCAACGCCGGCCCGACCTCTTGCAAGGTCGCAGCTTAAGCCGGGAAGAACAGGATTTGCTCGACGAGTTTCGGCGAGCGCAGGAAGCGGGTACGGAAGATCCGGCCTGATGAAAAACGGTGTGCATGTCTCGCAGCAGACCTCTGGCACCAACAACGTGAAAGGAAGTTTGCAATGAACCTGATCGAACAACTGGAACAGGAAGAGATCGCCCGCCTGGGCAAGACCCTGCCCGCCTTCGCCCCCGGCGACACCGTCGTCGTCCAAGTGAACGTGAAGGACGGCAACCGCGAGCGTCTGCAGGCCTATGAAGGCGTGGTCATCGCCAAGCGCAACCGCGGCCTCAACTCCGCCTTCACCGTGCGCAAAATCTCTGCCGGCGAGGGTGTCGAGCGTACCTTCCAGACCTACTCCCCCCTGGTCGCCGACGTCGAGGTGAAGCGCCGCGGCGACGTGCGCCGCGCCAAGCTCTACTACCTGCGCGAGCGCTCCGGCAAGTCCGCCCGCATCAAGGAGAAGCTGTCGTTCGCCAAGAAGGACTAAGCCCTTCGCGACGCACCTGCAAAAAGGGCTGCCGTTTGGCGGCCCTTTTTGTTTCGGACGCTGTCTGCATCGCTGGCCCTCATGCGCATTGAAGAAATCCGCCAACGCCTGCGCGACCATGGCGCCAAGCCCTGCCACGAAGAACGCGTGCTTCGGGCCTGGAGCCAGGTGCGCTCGCTCGACACCCGCCGGCAGCGGGCCGAGGACTTCCTGCCGCTGGAACTGCGCAGCGCCCTGCCCGCCATCACCGCAGAGCTGCAATCGCTTGCACGCCTGCAGTCCTAGCACCCCGGCGAAGACGGCTCCGCCCGCTTGCTGGTCGATCTGGCCGACGGCCAGACGGTGGAAAGCGTGCTACTGCCGCGCGGTGGACTCTGCGTCTCCACCCAAGTCGGCTGCGCAGTCGGTTGCATCTTCTGCATGACCGGCCAGGGCGGCCTGCTGCGCCAGCTCGGCAGCGCGGAGATCGTCGCCCAAGTGGCGCTCGCCCGCGGCCGGCGGGCCGTCAACAAAGTGGTGTTCATGGGCATGGGCGAGCCGGCCCACAATCTGGACAACGTGTGTGAGGCCATCGACCTGCTCGGCACGGCCGGCGGCATCGGCCACAAGAACCTGGTCTTCTCCACCGTCGGCGACCGCCGCGTGTTCGAGCGCTTGCCGGCGGGCAGAGTCAAACCGGCCCTCGCCCTCTCCCTGCACACCACCGATGCCGAGCTGCGCGCCAAGCTGCTGCCCAAGGCGCCGCGCATAACCCCAGACGAACTCGTGGAACTCGGCGAAGCGTACGCCCGCGCGACCGACTACCCGATCCAGTATCAGTGGACGCTGCTCGAAAGCATCAACGACAGCGAGGCGGAACTGGAGGACATCGTCAGGCTGCTGGCCGGCAAATACGCAGTGATGAACCTGATCCCCTACAACACCGTCCCGGAGCTCGATTTCAAGCGCCCCTCGTGGCAGCGGGCTGCAGAAATGGCGCGCACCCTGCACCGGCGCGGCATCCTGACCAAGCTGCGCCACTCGGCCGGACAGGATGTCGACGGAGGATGTGGCCAACTGCGGGCGCGGGTGGCGATGCCGCAGACCGCATACGACCCAAGCCCTCGCCTCGCTTAAACTGCTGCAACGCCTTGTAACAACTCGATGCGATTGCTCGCAATCTCGACAATATCTGGAAACGCCAAGACGCGATGATGGCTCCATCGCCCGAGGGCGATGCACCATCCGACCGATCCAGATCAGGAGTTCGCCATGAAAACCCGTATCGCCGCATTACTCATCGCCGCCGCCGCACTTACCAGCACCGCCTTTGCCGACGACGCCGCCACCCCGCCAGGCCAAGCCAAGCAGGCCTGGCAGCAACCCGGCCCTGCACAGAGGCAGGCCCTGAGGGCCGAACATAAGGAAGCCGCCCTGGCCAAGCGCGAGGCTTGGGCACAGAAGTCCGGCGCAGAGAAGGCCGCGCTGCGTCAGGAGAGGCACCGCAAGATGGAAAAGCGGCATGAGCACCACGAGAATCGCCGTGAGTTGCGCCAGCGCATGGGCCGCTGAGCCACGCGGCTGTTTCAGCGAATGAAAAAGGCCGCCGGATTGGCGGCCTTTTTTCTTTGGTGGGCCCGCTGGGACTCGAACCCAGGACCAAAGGATTATGAGTTATATAAATAGACAAAATCTAAAAAAATAACTCAACGAATCAATCGGTTATGTTTGTAAAAGTTGCACAT
>JACAEC010000127.1 GCA_013389055.1 Hydrogenophilaceae bacterium | reverse complement strand
GGTCAATATGGAATACCTGGCCCGCGGCGTGATGGCCAAAGACGGGCTTTATTACCCGGATACCCTGGTCGGCACCGACAGCCACACCACCATGATCAACGGCCTGGGCGTGGTCGGCTGGGGCGTCGGCGGCATCGAGGCCGAGGCCGGCATGCTCGGCCAGCCGGTCTACTTTCTCACCCCCGACGTGGTTGGCGTGCGCCTCACCGGCCAGGCCGCGCCCGGCATCACCGCCACCGACATCGTGCTCACCATCACCGAAATGCTGCGCAAAGCCAAGGTGGTGGGCAAGTTCGTCGAGTTCTTCGGCGAGGGCGCCGCCCACCTGCCGGTGACCGACCGCGCCACCATCGCCAACATGGCGCCCGAATACGGCGCGACCATGGGTTTCTTCCCGGTCGACGAGGCCACCTGCCAGTACTACCTGGCCACCGGCCGCGACAAGGCCAAGGTCGACGCCCTGCGCAACTACTTCAAGGCGCAGGGTCTGTTCGGCATCGCCACCGACGATCATTGCGAGTACAGCCAGGTGCTGGAACTCGACCTCGCCACGGTCAAGCCCTCGGTGGCCGGCCCCAAGCGGCCGCAGGACCGGATCAACCTCTATGCCCTGAAGGAGAGCTTCGAGACCCTGCTGGCCCTGCCCAAGGAAGAAGGCGGCTACGGCAAGGCCGGCGCCGCGCGCAAGACCAGCGCACTCAACCACGGCGACATCGTGATCGCCGCCATCACCTCCTGCACCAACACCTCCAACCCCGGCGTCATGCTGGCCGCCGGTCTCTTGGCCAAGAAGGCGGTGGAACTCGGCCTCAAGACCCCGGCCCACGTGAAGACCAGCCTCGGCCCCGGCTCGCGCGCGGTGACCGAATACCTGAAGTCGGCCGGCCTGCTGAGCCACCTGGAACAGCTGGGCTTTGGCGTGGTCGGCTACGGCTGCACCACTTGCATCGGTAACAGCGGCCCGCTGCCCGAGGCGATCGAGAAGCAGATCCTGGACCACGACCTGGTCGCCTGCTCGGTGCTCTCCGGCAACCGCAACTTCGAGGCTCGGGTGCACCAGAACGTGAAGGCGAACTTCCTGATGTCGCCGCCCCTGGTGGTGGCCCTGGCCCTGGCCGGCCGGGTCGACCTCGACTTCGCCAACGAGCCCATCGGCCAGGGCAAGAGCGGCCCGGTGTTCCTGAAGGACCTGTGGCCGAGCAACGAGGAAGTCGCCGCGCTGCTGCCCAAGGCCTCGGAGCCGACCGCCTACGCCATCTACAAGAACGTCGGCGCCGACAACCCGCTGTGGGATGCCGTGCCCGCCCCGACCGGCCAGGTCTATGAGTGGGACAGCGCCTCGACCTACATCCAGGAGCCGCCCTTCTTCCAGGGTGCGGCCAGGCCGAACCCGGTGATCCGCAATGCCCGTGCCCTGGCCATCTTCGGCGACTCGGTGACCACCGACCACATCTCCCCCGCCGGCGGCATCAAGCCCGCCGCGCCGGCCGGCAAATACCTGGTCGAGCACGGCGTCGCCCAGAAGGACTTCAACAGCTACGGCGCCCGCCGCGGCAACCACGAGGTGATGATGCGCGGCACCTTCGCCAACGTGCGGATCAAGAACCTGATGATCCCCGGCAGCGAAGGCGGCGTTACGTTACATAACGGCGAGCAGCAGAGCATCTACGACGCCGCCATGCAGTACCAGAAAGACGGCGTGCCGCTGATGGTCTTCGCCGGCGAGGAATACGGCACCGGCTCTTCCCGCGACTGGGCGGCCAAGGGCACCCAGCTCCTGGGCGTGAAGGCCGTGGTGGCCAAGAGCTTCGAGCGCATCCACCGCGCCAACCTCGCCGGCATGGGCGTGCTGCCCATGCAGTTCAAGGACGGCAAGGGCGCCCAGGATCTCGGCCTCACCGGCAGCGAGAGCTTCGACATCAAAGGCCTGGAGAACGGCATCACCCCGCAGCAGGACGTCACCCTGGTCATTCGCCGCGCCGACGGCTCCACCCAGGAAGTGCCGCTCAAGCTGCGCCTGGATACCCCGATCGAGATCGACTACTACCAGGCCGGCGGCATCCTGCCCTTTGTGCTGAATCAGTTGCTGGGCTGAAACCGCGCAGCCGATCGGCCTGCCGGTCTGGCTTCTTTTAATAGCTGCCTGGGGCACGCACACCCCCTGGCAGCCTTCCCTCATAGTATTAATCTTTAAATATCAATTGATTACATATGTTTCGGCCACTCTGGCAGAAATAGCCGACAGGCTTATTAGGATATGAATATCTTGTGATATTTAGAATTGCTAATATGATTAAGGTAAGTACAATTCAACCAGTGGCTGGTAGTTTTGACTTATCTCAAGGAGACAAGAAATGGGCAAGTTGATAGGTGGTTTCATTGCAGGTCTCATCTTCACCGGCATCGTGGCCTGGTTCATGATGCCCAGCCTGATGTTCCAGGAGCAGGTCAGCCCCTTCGGCTTCGAAGAGACCATCGCTCGCATCCAGCACAATATCGTTAAAAACCCCAATGGCTGGGCGCTCTCCGGCCTGCGCGATCCGGCCAAGGCCATCCAGGCCGACGGCGGCAATGTCCTGCCGGTGACGATGATCGAGGCCTGCAGTACCAAGTACTCCGCCCCCATCCTCAAGACCGACAACCGCCGCTATCTGTCCATCCTGATGCCGTGCAAGATCTCGGTGTACAAAAAGAATGACGGCAAGGTCTACATCGGCAACATGAACTCCGGCCTGATGGGCATGATGTTCGGCCCGCTGGTGGGCGACATCATGGGCGAGGTGGCCAAGGACCAGAAGAGCTTCTTGACGTTTGATCCCAACACCCCGGCGCCGCAGATCATCCTGCCCAAGGCACCCGCGGGCGGTGCCGCAGGCGGCGGTGGCGGTGGCGGCTGCTAAGCGGCGAACCCCGGACGACGATCAAACCTAAACGAGGAGTGACCACAATGTTAGGCAAACAACTCCAGTTCCTGGCCTTGGCGGTAGGCATCGCATTGGCGGTGCCGGCTGTCCAGGCCGCTACCGCACCTGCCGCGGAAGCGAAACCCACTGCCGACGCGCAGGCGCCGGCGGCAGGGGCGCATGGTTATGCCCCCTTGCCGAACGGTGCCGCGCCCGCGACCACCCCGGCCAAGGAAATCAAATCGACCGCCGACCACAGCAAGTTCAAGGAACTGCAAAAGAATTTCGCGAGTGGTCCCGAGGTCACCAAGGCCTGCCTGTCCTGCCACACCGAGGCGGCCAAGCAGATCATGAAGACCAAGCACTGGACCTGGGAATTCATGAATCCCGAGTCCAAGCAGCGGCTGGGCAAGAAGAGCGTCATCAACAACTTCTGTACCGCCGTGCCGTCCAACTATGAGTTCTGTACCGCCTGCCACGTCGGTTACGGCTGGAAGGACAGCAGCTTCGACTTCAATAACCAGGAGAACGTCGACTGCCTGGCCTGCCATGACACCACCGGCGGCTATCGCAAACTGCCGGGCCTGGCCGGTCACCCGCCCTACAAGGACATAGAATTCCCGCCCGGCTCCGGCAAGATCGTGCCTGCGACGAACCTGCAGAAGGTCGCCCAGAACGTCGGCAAGACCAGTCGCGCCACCTGCGGTTCCTGCCACTTCTACGGCGGCGGCGGCGACGCGGTCAAGCACGGCGACCTGGACAGCTCGCTGAAGGAGCCGAAGAAGTACCTGGACATCCACATGGCCAAGGACGGGCTCAACTTCACTTGCGGCACCTGCCACGAAACCGACGGCCACAACGTGCCGGGCAGCCGCTACATGCCCACCGCCATGCCCAAGGACGTCAGCCCGCACATGCGCGGCAAGACCGATGAAAATCCGTCGACCTGCCAGTCCTGCCACGGCGGCAAGCCGCACAAAGCGGCCATGGACAAGCTGAACACCCACGCCAACAAGATCGCCTGTCAGACCTGCCACATCCCGGAGTTCGCCCGCGGCGGCAAGCCGACCAAGATGCTCTGGGACTGGTCGACCGCCGGCAAGCTGGACAAGGAGGGCAAGCCGTTCAAGACCAAGGACAGCGGCGGCCATGACGCCTACGACAGCAAGAAAGGCGACTTCAAGTACGAGGCCAACGTCATCCCCGAGTACATCTGGTTCAACGGCACGGTGAACTACACCTTGCGCGAGACCAAGCTCGACCCGAACCAGGTGATCAAGATCAACAGCTTCGAGGGCAGCCCTGACGACGGCAAGTCCAAGATCTGGCCGATCAAGGTGTTCCGCGGCAAGCAGCCCTATGACATCGGCAACAACCAGTTGCTGGTGTTCCACACCTACGGCAAGGACGATAGCGCCCTTTGGTCCAATTTCAACTGGGACAAGGCGATCGAGTTCGGCATGAAGGAGATCGGCGCCGAGTACAGCGGCAAGTACGCCTTCGTCAGCACTGAGATGTCCTGGCCGATCACCCACATGGTCGCGCCCAAGGAAGACGCCCTGACCTGCGCCCAATGCCATGCGCCGCAAACCGGTGTCGGCCGGCTCGACAATGTGCCGGGGCTCTACATGCCCGGCCGCCGCGCCAACGAGCTGCTCAACCTGGGTGGCTGGGGCCTGGCCGGCTTGGCCCTGCTCGGCGTCATCGGCCACGGCGGCCTGCGCATCTACCTCGCTCGCAAGGGCAAGAAGTAATCATGTCCCTTCTCGCCCTTGCCCTCACCCCTACCCTCTCCCGCTCGCGGGAT
>JACAEC010000174.1 GCA_013389055.1 Hydrogenophilaceae bacterium | reverse complement strand
CCCAGGCCGCCCTACGCGACTTGGCCGACCGGCGTGAACTCGGCCCAGGACGGTGCGATACGGAATTGATCGATTGCCTCTACGACTGGTATCGAGCCGGTTTTGTGCATCCGGGCGCGAGCTGATCGCCCGCAATACGTGGCATCATGGGCTGTCGCATGAGAGCCACATTCCCAGCCCCGGCAAAAAAAAATATCTCGAACCCCTTTTCTTCCTGGTCCTATTTGCTAGAATTTTCGCGTCAGCCGGCCTCTGGCCGGTTGAATGATGCGAATGTTGATCAACTTCAAGTTAAGGGAACACTAAATGAAATACTCCGTCCTGCTCGCCGCCCTGCTGGCTCTTGGTCTGACCGCCTGTGGCAAAAAAGAAGAAGCCGCTGCTCCCGCTCCGGCTCCTGAGGCTGCTGCTCCCGCTCCTGCTGCTCCCGCTGCTCCGGCTGATGCCGCTGCTCCGGCTGCCGCTCCGGCTGACGCTGCTGCTCCTGCTGCTGCCCCGGCCGCTCCCGCCAAGTAATTCTGGCGTAGCTGCAAAAAAGCCGGCCTCGTGCCGGCTTTTTTGTTTCTGCTCGGCCCACACGGGCCCATCAACTCAGGCAACGCTCCAGCCGTTGCACTGCCTCCTTGAGGCGCCCCAATTCCACGGCATAGGCAAAACGGACGTGGCTACGCCCCTCCACCGCGCCGAAATCGGTGCCCGGCGTGATCGCCACCCCCGGCTCCTGCAACAGGTGCTCGGCGAAGGCCTCGCTGTCGTCGGTGAAGCGGCTGCAATCGGCATAGAGGTAAAAGGCCCCGGCCGGCTTGGCCAAGACCTCGAAGCCCAAGCGTTGTAGTTCCGGCAAGAGATAATCCCGCCTCGCCTTCAACTCGGCCTTGTGCGCCTCCAGTAACGCCCGTGTCGTCGGCTTCAAGGCTGCCAGCGCCGCATGCTGGGCCAGGGTCGGCGCCGCCAGGAACAGGTTTTGCGCCAGTTTGTCGACCGCGGGTACCAAGGCCTCCGGCAGCACCAACCAGCCCAGACGCCAGCCGGTCATCAGGAAATATTTCGAGAAACTGTTGATGACGATGACATCGTCGCCCAGCCCGGCTGCGGTCGGCTCGGCCCGATCGTAGATCAGTTCGTGGTAGATCTCGTCGACCAGCAACCAGCCGCCCTTCTCGCGCACCACGGCATGGATCGCGCGCAGCGAGTCGGCATCGATCACGCTGCCGGTCGGATTGCCCGGATTGGCCAGCAGGACGCCGCGCGTGCGCGGCCCCCAGTTTTTGGTCACGAGTTCGGCCGTGAGCTGATAGCCCGTGTCCGGCCCGACCGCGATGGACTTCGCCTCGGCCTCTACCACCCGGGCGAAATGGCGGTTGCAGGGATAGCCGGGATCGGCCAACAGGACCTCGTCCCCCGGATTGAACAGCGCGGTCATGGCCAACAACAGGCCGCCGGAGGCCCCCGGGGTGACGGCGATGCGATCGGCTGCCAGTTCGACGCCGTAACGCTCGTCGTAATAGCGGGCGATGGCCTGACGCAATGCCGACAGGCCCAAGGCCGGGGTGTAATGGGTGTGCCCCGCCTGCAGGGCCGCGATGCCGGCCTGGACGATGGGCTCGGGCGTGGCGAAATCCGGCTCGCCGACCTCCAGATGGATGATGTCGCGGCCCTCGGCCTCCAGCGCGCGGGCCCGGGCCAGGATGGCCATGACCCGGAACGGCTCGATATCGTCGAGCCGCTGGGCCAGCCTAGGCAGCGAGGTGCTGGTCGATGAATTCACGGACAAAGTGCTCGGGCTTCGCGCCGTGGAAGCGGTCGACCATCTCGCCGTTCTTGTACAGCAGCACCGTCGGGAAGCCGCGCGCGCCGTGCTTGCCGGCGATCTTCATGTTGTCGCCTTCGTCCACCTCGACCTTGGCGAGCCGCACCTTGCCCTCGTATTCCGGGATCACCTTGCTCAGCACCGGCGACAGGAAGTGGCAGGGGCCGCACCAGTCGGCCCAGAGGTCAACCAGCACCAGGTGCTGCTTCGAGGCCTCGACCACGTCGGCCTCGAAATGCTCGAGGTCGGTATCGAAGATGACCTGGCCGGCGACGGCCTTGTCATGGGCTTTATCGTGGTGCTGCAAGGTCATGGGCCTGTCCTTTCAAACGCGCCAGGGTGTCCTGGCGATAAAAGCGTTGCATCTGTTGGTACACCGCCGGATAGGCCGTGAACAACGGCTCCGGCCACTCGAAGAAATATTCGCTGAGCACGGCAAAGAATTCCGCCGGGCTCTCCGACGCATAAGGGTCGAGTTCGGTCGCCTCGCCCGCGTCGACCCGCCGGCAGAAGTCCTCGTAGGCCGGGCTGAAGGCCGCAGCCCAGGCCTCGATCGCTGCCGTGGAAGCCAGCCGCGGCAGGCCGTCGACCGCGCCGTTGCTCATGTCCAGCTTGTGGGCGAACTCGTGGATCACCACGTTGTAGCCCTCGCAATGGCCCGATTGCTCGACATCGCCCCAGGACAGCACCAGCGGCCCGCCTGCCCAGGCCTCGCCGGAGAGCGGCCGGCGCACATGATGCACCACCCCGGCCTCGTCCACCTCCTCCCGTTCGGGCACGAACTCGCCGGGGTAGACGATGACCTCCTGCCAGCCGGCATACCAGTCGTAACCCAGATGGAGGATGGGCAACACCGCCTGGGCCGCGATGGTCGCGGCCATGACGCCATCGACCGGCATGCCGGCCGCGCCGGAAAAGGTCTTGTCGGCGACCAGGCGCTGGGCCAGGGCGACGAGCCTGTCGCGCTCCTCGGCGGACAGCCCGGCGAACACGGGCAGGCCCAGGGCCTGCTGCCAGTCCGCCTCGCTCATTGCCAACGGCTCCGCCCTGCCAAAAAGCCAGGCCCAGAGCCGCCTCACGTTTTAGGACTCGCGCGAGGCCCGCTTGCGCTCGTGCTCCAAGAGGTAGCGCTTGCGGATGCGGATCGACTTCGGCGTGATCTCGACCAGTTCGTCGTCATCGATGAATTCGACGGCGGATTCCAGGGTCAGCTTGATCGGCGGGGTCAGGCGTACGGCCTCGTCGGTGCCCGAGGCGCGCACGTTGGTCAGCTTCTTGCCCTTGATCGGGTTGACCACCAGATCGTTGTCGCGCGAATGGATACCGATGATCATGCCCTCGTACAGCTTGTCGCCGGGGCTGACGAACATGCGGCCGCGATCCTCCAGGTTCCACAGGGCATAGGCCACGGCCTCGCCGTTTTCCTGGCTGATCAGCACGCCGTTGTGGCGGCCGGGCAGGTCGGCCTTGACCGGGCCGTAGTCGTCGAACACGTGGCTCATCAGGCCGGTGCCGCGGGTCATGGTCATGAAGTCGGACTGGAAGCCGATCAGGCCGCGGGCCGGGATGTGGTATTCCAGGCGGGTGCGGCCGTTGGGGTCGGCCTCCATATTGGTCAGCTCGCCGCGGCGGCGGCCGATCTCTTCCATCACCGCGCCCTGGTGCTCGTTCTCCAGGTCGATGGTCAGGTTCTCGTAGGGCTCGCACTTCTCGCCGTTGATCTCCTTGTACACCACGCGCGGCTTGGCCACGGCCAGCTCGAAGCCTTCCCGGCGCATGTTCTCCAGGAGGATGGTCAGGTGCAGCTCGCCCCGGCCGGAGACGCGGAAGATGTCGGCATCGGCGGTGTCCTCGACGCGCAAGGCGACGTTGGTCAGCAATTCCTTGCTCAGGCGGTCGCGGATCTGGCGGCTGGTGACGAACTTGCCTTCGGTACCGGCGAGCGGCGAGGAGTTGACCATGAAGTCCATGGTCAGGGTCGGCTCGTCCACCGAGAGCATGGGCAGGCCGACCGGCTTGTCCTTGTCGCAGATGGTGACGCCGATGCCGATGTCCTCCAGGCCGGAGATGATGATGATGTCGCCGGCCTCGGCCTCGTCCACCGGCACCCGCTCCAGGCCCTTGAAGCCCAGCACCTGGTTGATCTTGCCGGTGGCCACCTG
>JACAEC010000113.1 GCA_013389055.1 Hydrogenophilaceae bacterium | reverse complement strand
GTCTGCGGCGCGCCTTGCATCCATCCGATCCTGGCTGCAACGCGGGGCATGAGCCCTACTGAAATAGGCTCTAAAACACTATGGGGTTGGCGGCTGGCGCCGACAGCGCCGCCTGGCTGGTGCTCTGAGTGCCGGTGGCCTGCAGTCTTTGCAGCAAGGGCAGCGAGGGATAACCGTCGGCCGGCAGGCTGGCCGAGCGCTGATAGGCGCGGATGGCCGCACGCGTCCTCGATCCGAGCACGCCATCCGAGTCGCCGACATTGAACCCCAATTGGACCAGCCGCTGTTGCAGCTCGATCGCCTGCTCGCGGCTGAGCCGGCGATTGTCGGCATCGCGGCCATGGCTCAGCGCCGGCTGCCCATTCAAGCGGTCGGCCAGATGACCGACCGCCAAGGCGTAGTTCACCGAACGGTTCCAGGTCAGCATGACCTCGAAATTGCCGTAGACCAGGAAGGCCGGGCCGGTGTGGCCTTGCGGCAGCAGGAGGGCGGCCTTGATGGGTTCATCGGGCAGGGCGGCGCCATCGATCTGGCTGATGCCGAGCGCAGCCCATTCCGACAGGGGTTTTTTTACGTCCAGGCGGGCGAACTGCCAATCGAAGTCGGGCGGCAGTTGCACTGGCCGGCCCCAGCTCTGGCCGGGCTGCCAGCCGCTCTGGCGCAGATAGTTGGCGGCTGAGGCGAAGGCATCGTCCAGTGAACCCCAGATGTCCTTGCGGCCGTCGCCATCGGCATCGACGGCATAGCGGTTGAAGGTGGACGGCATGAACTGCACCTGGCCCATGGCCCCGGCCCAGGAGCCGAGCAGGGTCTTGGGTTCGACGTGGCCGGCTTGCAGGATGGCCAGGGCGTCCAGCAGTTCATTGCGGAAGAAACGGGTTCGGCGCGCATCGTAGGCCAGGGTGGCCAAGGCGCCGGTGATCGGGATGCGGCCGGTCATTTTGCCGTAATGGGTCTCCAGGCCCCAGAACGCCACCAGCACCCGGGCGGGCACGCCATAGCGGGTCTCGATCTTTTGCAGCAGCTTGCGGTGTTTGTGCAGCAGTTTCCCGCCGGCGGCAATGCGCTGGTCGTTGACCCGAGCATCGAGGTAGTTCCAGAAGGTGTCGACGAATTCCGGCTGCTTTTGATCGAGTTCGAGCACCCGCTCGATCGGCCGCATGCTGGGCAGGGCTGCTTGCCAGGTTTGTTCGGAGATGCCGCGGCGCAACGCCTCATCCTGCACGCCGCCGAGCCAGGCGATGAAGCCGGGTTCCAGCGACGCATCGGCGCGGGCAGTCATCGCCGCGCCAAACAGCAGGGCGCCGGCAATGCCTGACACAAGGCGGGCAGTGTTCAATTGTCTTCTCCGTTCCAGGCACGCGGCCTGTTAATTGTAGTTTCAGGCTAACACAGCGAGCGCCGAGCGCGAACCACGCTGCGGCGGGCGCTGGCAAAATAGTGCTTTGGTTTTGCATCGAGCATACAACTCATGGTCCAGATTCCTCACATTCGCGTTGCCGAACTCCTGCCGCGCTATGAAGTCGTGTTGCTCGATGCCTATGGCGTGCTGGTCACGCTCGATGGCCCCTTGCTCGGTGCCCGCGCCTTGATCGACAGGCTCAACCGCAGTGGCCAGAGTTATTTCATGCTGACCAACGGCGCGGCCCGCTTGCCCGAGAACGCCGCGGTGCGCTATCAGGGCTTCGGCCTGGCGATTCCACCCGAGCGCATCATCACTTCGGCCTCCCTGCTGACCGCCTACTTCCGCGACCAGGGGCTGAGCGGCCGGCGTTGCCGTGTGCTCGGCCCGGCCGACAGCCTGTGCTATGTGGAACTCGCCGGCGGCCGAGTGGTCGGATTGAATGAGCCCTTCGATGTGTTGGTGGTCTGCGACCAGTCCGGTTTCCCCTTCCTGGAGACGGTGGACGACACGATTTCCAGGCTGATCGAAATGATCGAGGCGGGCCGGCCGGCGGCCATGATCCTGCCCAATCCGGACCTGATGTTTCCGACCGGGCGCGGTTTCGGCATCACCTCGGGCAGCATCGCCCTGGTCATCGAGGCGGCGTTGGCGCTGCGTTATCCGAACCGACCGGAGTTGCGTTTTGCGCGTCTGGGCAAGCCCTATGCCGCCATCTTCGAGGAGGCGGCGCGTCGGGCCGGCAGCCGCGCTATGGTGATGATCGGCGACCAACTGGAAACCGATATCCGCGGTGCCCAGGACTTCGGCATCGATTCGGCCCTGGTCATGGGCGGCGTGGTCAGCACTGACGCGATCGGCGGCGATCAGCCGCAACCGACCTGGCTCTTGGATTCGTTGGAGATGTAGAGCCGATTACTACTGAAATAGGCGTTTGGCTCAAGTTGGCACTGGCTGCGCCGATATCGGGGATAACGGCGTGACAGATTATGGGAGTAAACCATGCGCTTGCCACTCGATGTGATTCCACCGGTCGCGGTCCCCGAAGATCGCTACCGCATTGCCCAGCCCGACGCGGTGATGCCGACGCGGGCGATCGCGCCGCGCGCGGGATTCCGGCAGGCCTATCTGGAGCAGCGCAGGCAGGGCGGCCAGGGCGGCAAGCAGGAGCCGGCGGCGGAAGAGGGATTCGATGAACGGCGCAGCGGCGAAGATCGTCGGCAGGCGGCCCGCCGCGCGGTTGAACAGCCGGTCATATTGGATACCCGCAGCAGCCACGACCGCCGCCTCAGCCCGCGCCGCGAGGGCGATCTCGGCAGCCACGTCGACGAGGTGGTCTGAGGTGTGTCGCTTCAGCCGTACCAGGGCATGCACTCACCGACGGCCGGCCGGTCGTTGGCCAGTCGGATGCCACCTTCCAGGCCGACCTTCCAATCGGCCACGAACTGTTCCAGCGATTCGACAAGCTCCGGCGCCTGCTCCGGCCGGTTGATGGTGCAATGGATTTGCGCCCGGCCGACCGGGGCGCTGCCTTCGACGGTGACGGTCCATTGCAGTCCGTTCGGGCAGGTCGGCAGGGTGAAGCGCACGCCGTCCCGAATCAGCTCCCGATGCACCCTGAACTCCCCCCAGACGCAGTAGATATCGCCCTTGTCACCCTGGTTTTCCAGCACCTTGCTGATCGAGGCGCACCAATGCGGCAGGTTGCCGATGCACAGATTGCGCTGCAGATCGCTGGCGCGGCTGCGGATCTCGGCGGTAGCGAAAAATTCCATGGCTGTCTTCGGCTCCTCAAAAAAACGGGGGCGTGGCGCGCCCCCATTATCGCCGGTCTGCTGGCTCAATTGGCTTTGAGCGTGTACTTGCCGTCGCCGAGGAATTTCAATTCGGCATCGAGGAAGAACACCGGCAGATCGGCCTTGAGCAGCTTGACCATGTCGTAGGCCTCGCCCGAGCGGGCGCCGGTGCCGCAGATGAACACCGTGGGCTTGTCCTTGGGCAGGCTGTCGATCTGTTTTTCCAGTTGGCCGATCGGGATGTTGACCGCGCCCGGCAGGCTGCCCTTGGCAAATTCCTTGGCATCGCGCACGTCGACGACCAGGATGCCGGCGGGGTTTTCCTTGAGCAGCCGCTCGAAGGAGGCGACCGAGATCGAGCCCTTCTCCTTGCCGGCTTCGACCACGACCTTGGCCGGCGCGGCGGCGTGAACCTTGCTCCATTCCGGATAGCCTTCGGGGTAGGTCTTGACGTTGGTGTAGCCCAGCTTCTTCAGCTTGTTCGCGACATTGTCGCTGAGCACGCACTCCAGGCCGCCGCAATAGACCACGATGGCCGCGGCCTTGTCCGCCGGCAGCTTGTCGAGGTTCTTGTCGAAGGCGGTGTCCGGCACGTTGATGGCACCGGGAATCGCACCTTTCTCGAAGACCCGCGCCGGCCGGGCGTCGATCACGGTGAGCGCGGCCTTTTCGTCGAGCTGTTTCTTGAGCCAGGCGCCGGAGACCGAGGTCAGCATGCCCTTCGCCGCCCATTCCGGGTAGCCAGCCGGATAGACCTTGATGTTGGTGTAGCCCAGCTTCTCGGCCTTGGCCGCAGACTGGTGGCTCAACATGCAGTCGACACCTTCGCAATAGAAGATGAGCAGGGTTGTCTTGTCGGCCGGCAGCCGGTCGGTCAGCTTGTCGAACTTGCTGTCCGGGATGTTGATTGCGCCGGGGATGTGGCCCGGGTCGAATTTTCGGGTATCGGGCCGCGAGTCGATGATCACCACGCCCTTCTTGGGCGGGATCTCGACCTGCTGCTTCATGAAATCGAAATCGACCAGGTGCTTGTACCAGCCTTCCTTGGCTTGGACGGCGGGCGCGTCGGCGGCCAGTACCGTGGTGGGATAGGCGATCGGCGCGGCCGCGAAGATGGCCGTCAGCATCGCCGCGAGCAGCGTTCGTCTGGCGTTCATGGAAGTCTCCTCAGGTGACGGGATGAGTCATAACAAGGTGAACTTCTCGGTCGATTCGTTGTAGCGGACCCAGAGGTACCAGGCGAGCAGGATGAGGCCGCTGATCGCATAGGCCCAGGCCCAGCCGTCGAACATCACCGGGAAGTAGGCCTGGTAGCCGATCGGCGATTCCTCGATCAGGTCGAGGTTCATCTCGGAGACCGTCAGGCCGGTTTTTTTGAGCAGGGCGCTCGCGGTCGAGCCACCCCAGGCGAAGAAGAAGGCGGCCACCCAAAGTTTGATGTGGCCCTCACCCATGCGCCAGAGCGAGCCCGAGGCGCAGCCGCCGGCGAAGATCATGCCGATGCCGAAGATCAAGCCGCCGCTGAGTGAACCGATCCAGAAGGTGGTGGGAATGGCGATGTAGGGGTCGATGACCTTCATCTGGAACAACAGCGAGGCGAGCGGGATGCCGACGGCCAGGCCGAGGATGATGGCCTTGGTCATGTCGCCCTCGGCGGTCATGAACGGCTCGCGGAAGGAACGGGCGAAGCACAGGCGCGAGCGGTGCATGATGAAGCCCATGGCGAAACCGGCCAGCACGATGATCGCCCGGGTGGTGAGCTTTTCGTCGCCCGAGTAGTACCAGTCCGCCGCCCAGGCGATGATGCCGACCACCACGGCCAGGCCGATCAGGGGATAGGCGGCGACCAGGCCGCCGGGCACCTTGATCGCAGGGGGCGCCTGCATGCCCCAACTGATGTGCTCCAAGGTCCAGAGCAGCAGTTTCAGGCCGATCGCCGCGCCGGCGATAAGGCCGGCCCACATGGCCCAGCCGGCCGGCGAGGAGTGCAGCAGGGGGGTGAAGAAGCCGCCGGTGGTGCAGCCGCCGGCCAAGGTGGCGCCCAGACCCATCAGGCTGCCGCCCAGCGCGGCCCACACGTATTCCAGTTTCGGCGGCCGGTTGACCAGGAATTGGCGCGAGAGCAGGGCCGCGGCGAAGGCGCCGATGACCAGGGTGATGTTCATCAGCGACATGCGGTGCATGATCGGGCCGTCCAAATGCTGCGGCGTGCCGATGATAGTCCCCAGGCCGATGGCGTTGTTGAACCAGTCGCCCCACAGCTTGAGCCCGCCGAACACCCCCCAGAACAGGCCGGTGATCATCAGGCCGATGATCACCATGACCAGCAGGATGATGCCGACATAGGGCGACCATGACTCGACGAAGATGTCTTCGTAGTCTTGCTTGAAGCCTGCCAACCAGGCCGGACCGCTTTCCCCACTCATTTGTTCTGCTCCTCAGACAAGGCCTAAGGGCGGGCTGCCTGGGCACCCCGCCCGCTGGTTGATCACCTCAGCCGATCAACTGCACTTGGCCGGGGCGTCGCCGTCCTTGGCACCTTTGTTGACGAAGGCCTTGATGTCCTCGAGCAATTCCTGCTCGGGCACGTCGGCGAACTTCGCGGCGGCCTTGTTGGTGGCCTTGATGCTGTCGCGATACTGCTTGCTGACGTAGTGCTTGAGCGACTCCTTGCCCTTGGCATGCTTGTCGGCCTTGATGTAGGCCGCCCATTCCGCCTTGGTCTTGGTGGTGGGGGCGATGGCGCCGCCGGCCTTGGCCTCATGGCAGGCCGTGCAGACCATGCGGTAATAGACCCGGCCGCGCTTCCAGTCCGCGTCATAGGCCTGGACGCTGCCGGCAAGGGTGAGGCCGACGATGGCGGTTGCGAAGGCGATCGATAACTTGCGATTCATGATGGTCTCCATGGTTTGTGTTGATGAACAGCGTTAAAAGCGAATAGCCATGCCGGGTTCAGTCCACTTCTTCCCAGCCGGTGATCATGGCCTTGATGTGCGAGGTCACGGTGTGGCCGGCAGTGGTCAGGTAGACGTGGGCGATCAGGAACAGCAGCATCATGAAGGCGGCCACGGTGTGGAAGAAGGCCACCCACTCCAGGGACAGGTACTGGTCCCAGCCCCAGTCGGTCCACTTGTCATAGAAGATGTAGAACCAGCCGGTGAACCAGATCAGCGGGCCGATGAACAGCATGACGCCCAGATAGGCCAGGCGCTGCAGCGGGTTGTGCTTCTTCAGGGTGGTCGCCTTGAACGGGTGCGGCGCATGGGTGAAGATGCCGGTCAGGTAGTACTTGAACATGGCATCGACCTTCTGCAGGGTCGGGATGTACTGCTTCCACTCGCCGGTGGTGAAGTGCCAGAAGATGGCGAAGACCCAGAGGCCGACCAGGGTCCAGGCGGCGATGGTGTGGGTGTTGACCGCATCTTCGAAGCCGAACAGCTGGTAGCTGCCGTGGACCTCGAAGCCGGTGAGCAGCAGGGTGATGATCAAGGCCGCCTGCGACCAGTGCCAGAAGCGCTCGAAGACCTTGAAGACGTAGATTTTCTCACTCATTTTCTTTGTGCTCCGTAGAAGGCAGCGTCGCGCAGCGACCCTGCGTCCCCCTATCCCGCGAGCGGGAGAGGGTAGGGGTGAGGGCAAGGGCGAGAAGGGACATGATTACTTCTTGCCCTTGCGAGCGAGGTAGATGCGCAGGCCGCCGTGGCCGATGACGCCGAGCAGGGC
>JACAEC010000206.1 GCA_013389055.1 Hydrogenophilaceae bacterium | reverse complement strand
ATCGGCCAGGACGAGGCCGTGCGCGTGGTGGCGGATGCCATCCGCCGCTCTCGCGCCGGCCTGTCCGACCCCAACCGGCCCTACGGCTCCTTCCTCTTCCTCGGCCCCACCGGGGTCGGCAAAACCGAGCTGTGCAAGGCCCTGGCCGACTTCCTGTTCGATTCGCAGGAGCACATCGTGCGCATCGACATGTCCGAGTTCATGGAGAAGCACTCCGTCTCGCGCCTGATCGGCGCGCCGCCCGGCTATGTCGGCTACGAGGAGGGCGGCTACCTGACCGAAGCGGTGCGGCGCAAGCCTTACAGCGTGATCCTGCTCGACGAGGTCGAGAAGGCCCACCCGGACGTGTTCAACGTGCTCTTGCAGGTGCTCGACGATGGCCGCCTCACCGACGGCCAGGGCCGCACCGTGGACTTCCGCAACACCGTCATCGTGATGACCTCCAACCTGGGCAGCCAGATGATCCAGGAGATGAGCGGCGACGACTACCAGGTGATCAAGCTGGCGGTCATGGCCGAGGTGAAGAACTATTTCCGGCCCGAGTTCATCAACCGCATCGACGAGGTGGTGGTCTTCCACGCCCTCGACGAGCAGCACATCGCCGGCATCGCCCGCATCCAGCTGCAATACCTGGAGAAGCGGCTGGCCCAGATGGACATGAAGCTCGCGATCAGCGACGCCGCCCTGGCCGAGATCGCCAAGGCCGGCTTCGACCCGGTATTCGGCGCCCGGCCGCTGAAACGGGCGATCCAGAGCGAGATCGAGAACCCTCTGGCCCGAGAAATCCTCTCCGGCCATTTTGCGGCCAAGGACACCGTCCGGGTCGATGCCGAAAACGGCCGGCTGGTGTTTGCAAAAGGCTGATCCATGCTGCCCTGATGAAGGCTCGTCGCCCCGGACGGGCCTTTTGCTTGGCTTCCAATGCAGGCCGGTTTTGACCGGAGGATAATGCAGGAACATTCGCGGGAATCGGGAGGCGCACTGTGCCGTCGTGCAAGTTGAGAACGCTTTCGATGGGTTTCATGCTGGGGCTTTTCAGTCCGGCCCATGCCGTCGCACCACTGGAGGACGTCGAAGCGGTGCCGCAGCTCGATGCCCGGGGCAAGGCCGGCTATCGGGCGTATCTGAAGGCGGACAGCCATAAGGCCTTCATGATCGCCCCCGGCGGCCACTGGGTCTGGCGGGCCGAGATGGGCAGCGAGGAAGCTGCCGAGGATGCCGCATTGAACGATTGCCAGGAGAACACCGAGCAGCGCTGCGTGCCTTACGCGGTGAACGACCGCGTGGTGTTCAATGCCAAGGCCTGGCCGCAGTTATGGGGGCCTTATCTCGCCAAGGCCCAAGCCGACCGGGCTACGGTCGGTCTCAAGCGCGGCATGCGGTTCCCCGATCTGGCCTTCAAGGACCCGCAAGGCAAGCCGACCACCCTGAAAGCCCTGCGCGGCAAGGTGGTGGTGCTGCACTTCTGGGGGTCCTGGTGTGCACCTTGCCTGAAGGAGATGCCGGAACTGCGCAAGACGGCGGCCATGCTCGAGGGCGACCGCGACATCGTCTTCACCTGCCTGCAAATGCGCGAGGATTTCGCCACCGCAAAGAGCTTCGTCAAGCAGCACCTGAAGCTGGACTTCGCCCTGTCCGATTCGCAGGTCAAAGGGCCGGGCAAGAGCGAGCTGCCCTTGAGCGACGGCAGCATCCTGCCGGATCGGCAACTGGCCAAGGTCTTTCCCACCACCTATGTGATCGATAAGCACGGCATCGTGCTGTTCTTGCACAATGGCCCCATCGAAGACTGGAAGGAATACATCGCCTTCCTTCGTGATGCGGCAGCCCGTTCCGGCCGCTAGTCGTACGAGCGACGTAGAAGAATAAAAAAGGGCAGGTCGACGACCTGCCCCAATGCTCTGCGCTGCTGCGAAACTTAATCCACTTCTTCCCAGCCGGTGATCATGGCCTTGATGTGCGAGGTCACGGTGTGGCCGGCAGTGGTCAGGTAGACGTGGGCGATCAGGAACAGCAGCATCATGAAGGCGGCCACGGTGT
>JACAEC010000005.1 GCA_013389055.1 Hydrogenophilaceae bacterium | reverse complement strand
GGGCAAGCGAGGCCCGCGTAGGCTTGAACGTCTCATCGAAGGCACCTCGGATAACGTAATCTGATCGGTAAACGAAGGCACTTGCCGGTCTAATGGATAATCTGGGTTTAATGCTGTCATTTTAGCCGACTGCAGATTGATTTCGCCGCCCCGCGCGGGTATAGTTCGCGTCCTTCGGGGTGTAGCGCAGCCCGGTAGCGCGCTTGCTTTGGGAGCAAGATGTCGGAGGTTCGAATCCTCTCACCCCGACCAGCTCAAGCGCACTACCCGGCTTCACTGCTCGCGGGTGAACTGCCCGTAGCTCAATCGGATAGAGCACCAGCCTTCTAAGCTTGTGGTTACAGGTTCGATCCCTGTCGGGCAGGCCAAGTTTCAGTGGCGGCGGTAGCTCAATGGTAGAGTCCCAGATTGTGATTCTGGTTGTTGTGGGTTCGAGTCCCATCCGTCGCCCCATCTTCTTCTTGTCTTAACTTAACTTCCTTTCTTGATCGGCACCGCATTCGGGCGGTAGCTCGCCGGCAGCACGCCGGTGGTCCAATGCTTGCGCCAGGCGGCATGCACGGCGTTGGGGTATTGGGCCTGGCCCAGGCTGCCGTTGTAACGGCCCAAGGCGCGGAACAGGTCGCCCCGCTCGATGTCCAGGTAGTGGCGCAGGATGGTGCAGCCATAGCGGAGGTTGGTGCGCAAGTGGAACAGGTTCTGCTCGCGGCTGCCGATCAGGTCCACCCAGAACGGCATGACCTGCATGTAGCCACGAGCGGCGGCACTGGACACGGCATATTTGCGGAAGCCGCTCTCCACCTCGATCAGGCCCAGCACCAGCTCCGGGTCGAGCCCGGCGCGGGTGGCCTCGTAGTGGACGGTCTGCAGGAAGTCGGCGCGGTATTCGGCATCCGGAACGAAGCGGGCTAGCCGCCGGGACATCACCCCCAGCCAGGCCTGGACCTCGGGTGAATCGGCAAAGGCCGCTTCGACCGCCGCGTCGGCCACCGTCTTCGACAATTGTGCCTTGACGCTGGCCGACAAAGGCTCGTATTTCTGGGCACCGGCCAGGGCGACGCCTGCCGTCAGCCCCAGCGCCAGAATCAGAACCCGTATTGCCTGCCTATTCACGCCTTGACCCGCTCCTCGATCATCTTGGCCGCCTCGGCCTGAGGCAGCTTGCTCGCTGCCGCATCCTGGCGGCCTTGGTATTCCAGTTGCCCTTCCTTGAGGCCGCGCTCGCTGACCACCACCCGGTGCGGCACACCGATCAGTTCCATGTCGGCGAACATCACACCCGGCCGCTCGTCGCGGTCGTCCAGCACCACATCGATATCGGCAGCCTTCAACTGATTATAGAGGGCATCGGCAGCTTCCTTCACCGCCGGGTTCTTGCGATAGCCCAGGGCGACGATGGCCAGTTCGAAAGGCGCGATGCTCTTCGGGAACACGATGCCGCGCTCATCAAAGCCCTGCTCGATCGCGGCGGCGACGATGCGGGAGACGCCGATGCCGTAGCAGCCCATGATCATGGTCTGGCTCTTGCCCTGCTCGTCGAGGAACTTGGCCTCCAAGGCCTCGGAATACTTGGTGCCGAGCTTGAAGATGTGGCCGACCTCGATGCCGCGGCACAGCGCCAGGCTGCCCTGGCCGTCCGGGCTGGGGTCGCCCTCGACCGCGTTGCGGATGTCGGCGAACACCGGCTCGGGCAGGTCGCGGCCGAAGTTGACGCCGGTGAGGTGATAGCCGGCGACGTTGGCGCCGCAGACGAAGTCGGCCAGGTTCATCAGCGCGCGGTCGGCGATGATGGGGATATTGAGGCCGACCGGCCCGATGGAGCCGGGCGGGCAGCCGGCGGCGGCATGGACCTCGCCATCGCTAGCGAAGGTGAGCGGCGAAAAGACCTCGGTCAGCTTGCCGGCCTTGACCTCGTTCAGTTCGTGGTCGCCGCGCAGCAGCAGGGCGACCAGGCCCTTCTCGCCCCTGACGATCAAGGTCTTCACCACATGGTCGGCCGGTACTTTGAGGAATTCGGTGACCTCGGCGATGCTGTGCTTGCCCGGGGTGGCTACTTCCTGTTTGGCCTGGCTCGGGGCCGGGCGGCTGCCCTGCGGTGCCAACGCCTCGGCCATCTCCACGTTGGCGGCATAGTCGGAATTGGGGCAGTAGGCGATGGCGTCCTCGCCGGAGTCGGCCAGGACGTGGAACTCGTGCGAGCCGGAGCCGCCGATGGCGCCGGTGTCGGCGGCCACCGCGCGGAACTTCAGGCCTAGGCGGGTGAAGATGCGGCCGTAGGTGTCGTACATCACGCGGTAGGTCGCATCGAGGCTGGCCTCGTCGGCGTGGAAGGAATAGGCGTCCTTCATCAGGAACTCGCGGGCGCGCATGACGCCGAAGCGGGGGCGGATCTCGTCGCGGAACTTGGTCTGGATCTGGTAGAAGTTGACCGGCAGTTGACGGTAGGAGCGGATCTCCTTGCGGGCGAGGTCGGTGATCACTTCTTCGTGGGTGGGGCCGAACAGGAAGTCGCGCTCGTGGCGGTCCTTGATCTTCAGCATCTGGGGGCCGAAGACATCCCAGCGGCCGGACTCCTGCCACAGTTCGGCCGGAATCACCGCCGGCATCAAGAGTTCGATGGCGCCGGCGCGGTTCATCTCCTCGCGCACGATGGTCTCCACCTTGCGCAGGATGCGCAGGCCCAGCGGCATCCAAGTGTAGAGGCCGGAGCCCAGGCGCTTGATCAGGCCGGCCCGCAGCATCAGTTTGTGGCTGACGAGTTCGGCTTCGGCCGGAGCCTCTTTGCTGGTGGAGAGGAAAAATTGGGAAGTGCGCATGGTAGGCTTGGGGGATTCGGAATAAAGCGCGGATTCTAGCAAATGCGGTTGTTTTCAAGGCAGCGGGGCCAGTCTCAAGGCAGTTTCGACCCCGTCGAAGTGAGCGAAAAGGGCGGCATTCGCTTCATGCATCTGGGTGGCACCGCCGTGCAGAGCGCCATGCGCATGCGCGATCCCTTCGGCCTGGAGCTGGAATACACCCGGGCCATGATGGCCTTCCTGTTGTTTCACCGCACGCCGCGCGAGGTGGCCTTGATCGGTCTGGGCGGCGGCTCGCTCGCCAAGTTTATCCATCGCCAGTTGCCCGAATGCCGGCTGGCCGCAGTGGAATTGAACCCGGAAGTGATTGCGGCGGCGCGGGCCTATTTCCTGTTGCCGGCCGACGATGAGCGGCTGGCGGTCATCGAGGGCGATGGCGCCGCTTTCGTGCGCGAACAGCCGGAAAGCCGGGACGTGCTGCTGGTCGACGCCTATGATGCCAAGCGCATCGTCGAGGCCCTGGCCAGCGAGGAGTTCTACCAGTCCTGTTATGCTCATCTGCGGCCGGGCGGGGTGGCGGTGTTCAACCTTTGGGGTTCGGAAGACCGTTTCGGTCTCTATTTCCACCGGATCGGCCTCGCCTTCGGCGGCCATACCCTGATCCTGCCGGCCGAGAAGAAGAGCAACATCATCGTGTTCGGCTTCAAGCCGCCTTTGCCCGAAGTGGGCTTTCAGCCGCTGGCCGAGCAGGCGCGGCAACTGGAGGGGCGTCTGGGGCTGGAGTTTCCAGGCTTCCTCGACCGCATGCGCGCCTTCAATACCGTCAACGACCGGGGGTTCTCGCTGTGATCTGCCGGCTTTTCTCCCGCTGCGAAGGGTGGGAGAATGTGAACGGTTTAAGAACTTGCAAGGTGCGGCCATGATCGACAAAGACGGTTACCGGCCGAACGTCGGGATTGTGCTCTGCAATGCCCGCAACGAAGTGTTTTGGGGCAAACGGATTCGTCAGCCCTCGTGGCAGTTTCCCCAGGGCGGGATCAAGAGCGGCGAGTCGGCCGAGGAGGCCATGTATCGGGAGCTGACCGAAGAGGTCGGTCTCGTGCCCGAGCATGTGCGCATCCTCGGGCGCACCCGGGGTTGGTTGAAATACGATGTGCCCAAGGATTGGGTCCGGCGCGAGTGGCGCGGGCATTACCGTGGCCAGAAGCAGATCTGGTTTCTGCTGCGCCTGGTCGGGCGCGAATGCGATGTCCGCCTCAAGGCCAGCGAGCATCCGGAATTCGACGCCTGGCGCTGGAATCAATATTGGCATCCGGTCGAGGAAGTGGTCGAGTTCAAGCGCGAGGTCTATCGCCTGGCCTTGGGCGAACTCGAACGCTTCCTGCAGGTTGACGCCTTGCCGCGGGTGCGCCACCCTTATCTGCACCCGGTTCATGCCCACGGTAGCGGTCGCGGGAATGATAGGTAACATTTTGATTAAACAGGATAATTATATGAGCGCATCCTACAGCGTGATCCCATCCGCGCCCGTCCAGAAAGGTGCCACTTTCCAGAAGCCGATCCAGGAATTGGTCCAGAGCGTGACCATGGATGCCCCGGCGCTGATGGTCATGACCGATTTCCGGGAGGTGACGGCGCATACCACCCACCCCTTGGAGACCATCGAGTCGGCCCGGCTCAAGATGATTAACCGCGCCGTGCGTCTGCTGCTGGTGGTGGATGAGCAGAACCAAATCCTGGGCCTGATCACCTCGACCGACCTGACCAGCGAGAAGCCGATGCAGATCATCCAGACCCAGGGCATCCGGCATACCGATGTCCTGGTCAAGGACATCATGACCCCACGCGAGAAACTCGAGACCCTCTGCATGGACGACGTGGCCAAGGCCAAGGTGGGCGATGTGGTCGCCACCCTCAAGGCCTGCGGCCGCCAGCATGCCCTCGTGGCCGAGCGCCAGCCCGACCGCAGCCAGATCGTGCGCGGCCTGTTCTCCGTCTCCCAACTCAGCCGCCAACTTGGCACCTCGGTGCAGACCGTGGAGGTCGCCCGCACCTTTGCCGAGATCGGGGCGGAACTGATCCGTTAACTCATGAGATTAACGGTGCGCTCGGCTCAAGCGGTCTTGGGCGCACCCAATTGGCAGGCCAGCCAGCCGCTCTGGCAGCGGGTGCCCAAGCGCGACGCCGAGGGCCGTCTGCTGGCCGATTTCATGATGATCGCGCCCGGCCTGAAGGGCCGCCAGGCGGACGATCTGGCGGCTTGGCTGGTGCTGGTCGAGGCTGCGTTGAAGCGTTTCGGTTCGGCGGTGGTGTTCGCCGACTTCAATCTGCAACTCAATCTGCTTTGGGTGTCCCATCGCTGCCGGCCCGGCCTGGGCCTTGAACTGGTGGCGGCCCTGCGGGCTGCGGCCCCGCAATTGCGGCTAGTCGGCCAGGTCCCCGATCTGACGGCTGATCCCTAAAGGGGATTGGCCAGCCGGATAATAATTGAGTAAAATAGTAAACTATTTATGGGCCCGGCCCTGCGGTCTTGGCCGGCCGGGTGGCCTTGAAATTCGACGGATCGCCATCAATTGCCCGGAACCCCTTTTGCGGGGCAGTCCTGGTGTGCGAGGCGATGGCTTTAATTCATTTGAGCAGAGGTTCAACGATGTCGGTTACCGAACAGCAAGTCCAAACGGCCCTCAAAGAGCTGATTGATCCGAATACCCAGAGGGACTTCGTCAGCACCAAGTCGGTGCGGAACATCAAGGTCGATGCCGGCAAGGTCAGCCTCGATGTGGTTTTGCCCTATCCGGCCAAGATGGTCCAGGGCGAGATCAAGCAGATGGTCGAGGACAAGATCAAGACCGTCGCCGGCGTCGATTCGGCCACGGCCAACGTCTCCTGGAAGATCGTCGCCCACGGCGTGCAGAAGGGCGTCAAGCTGATCCCTGGCGTGAAGAACATTATCGCCGTCGCCTCCGGCAAGGGCGGTGTCGGCAAGTCGACCACCGCCGTGAACCTGGCCCTGGCCCTGGCCGCCGAGGGCGCCAGTGTCGGCATGCTCGACGCCGACATCTACGGCCCCTCGCAGCCGACCATGCTCGGTATCCACGGCCGCCCGGTGTCGGACGACGGCGAGAACCTGGAACCCATGATCGGCCACGGCATCCAGGCCATGTCCATCGGCTTCCTGATCGACGTCGACACCCCCATGGTCTGGCGCGGCCCCATGGTCACCCAGGCGCTGGAGCAGTTGCTGAACAACACCAAGTGGAAGGACATCGATTACCTGGTGATCGACCTGCCACCGGGCACCGGCGACATCCAGCTGACCCTGGCCCAGCGCGTGCCGGTGACCGGCGCCGTCATCGTCACCACCCCGCAGGACATCGCCCTGATCGATGCCCGCAAGGGTCTCAAGATGTTCGAGAAGGTCGGCGTGCCCATCCTCGGCGTGGTCGAGAACATGTCGCTGCACATCTGCTCCAAGTGCGGTTGCGAGGAGCGCATCTTCGGCGAAGGCGGCGGCGAGAAGATGTGCAAGGACTACAACACCGAGTTCCTCGGCGGCCTGCCTCTGGATATCCACATCCGCGAGGATGCCGACTCCGGCAAGCCCTCCGTGGTGGCCGATCCGAATGGTCGGGTGGCCGAAATCTACCGCCAGATCGCCCGCCGCGTGGCGGTCAAGGTCGGCGACCTCGCCGTGGACCATAGTTCCAAGTTCCCCAGCATCGTCATTCAGAACACTTGAGTTAGCTGGTAGCCGGTAGCCGGTAGCTGGTAGGATTGAGGCCGCGCCCAAGGGCGCGGCTTTTTTCTACAGGCTACCGACTACAAGCTACAGGCTGAATATGAGCATCAAATCCGACAAGTGGATCCGGCGCATGGCGCTCGAACACGGCATGATCGAGCCGTTCGAGCCGGGCCAGGTGAAGCAGATCAACGGCCACAGCATCGTTTCCTACGGCACCTCCAGCTACGGCTACGACGTGCGCTGCGCCAACGAATTCAAGCTGTTCACCGACATCAACACCACCATCGTCGACCCCAAGAATTTCGACCCCAACAGCTTCGTCGAGGTGAAGGGCGATTCCTGCATCATCCCGCCCAATTCCTTCGCCTTGGCCCGCACGGTGGAATATTTCCGCATCCCGCGCAGCGTCCTGACCATCTGCCTGGGCAAGAGCACCTACGCCCGCTGCGGCATCATCGTCAACGTCACCCCGCTGGAGCCCGAGTGGGAGGGCCATGTGACCCTGGAGTTCTCCAACACCACGCCACTGCCGGCCCGGATCTACGCCAACGAGGGCGTGGCCCAGATGCTGTTCCTGGAGTCGGACGAGGTCTGCGAGACCTCCTACCGCGATCGGGGCGGCAAGTACCAGGGGCAGACCGGCGTCACCCTGCCTAAAATATAGGCAGTGCGGCTGCGGGGCCGGCGCATGAATTTCTGCCCCACGCCGGCCGGATGCTCCCTATAATCCGCGCTTTCCTTTAATCCCCTCTCCCTTCGGGATTTATGCCCTTTAGGATAGAGGTTAGGGTGAGGTCCCCTGCCGATCCGGCTACCCTCACCCCCTGCCCCTCTCCCGATGGGAGAGGGGGGCGAATGGAGTAGGCCATGCGTTTCCGTTTTCCTGTCGTCATCATCGACGAAGACTTCCGCTCCGAGAACCAGAGCGGCCTGTCCATTCGCGCCCTGGCCAAGGCCATCGAGGAAGAGGGCATGGAAGTGCTGGGGGTGACCAGCTACGGTGACCTGTCCTCCTTCGCCCAGCAGCAAAGCCGGGCCTCGGCCTTCATTCTCTCCATCGATGACGAGGAACTGGTCAGTGAGGAACAGGAGACCATCGCCGAACTGCGGGCCTTCGTGCAGGAAATACGCTTTCGTAACTCGGAAATCCCCATTTTTTTGTATGGCGAGACCCGCACCAGTCGACACATCCCCAACGATGTGTTGCGGGAGTTGCATGGTTTCATCCACATGTTTGAGGACACGCCGGAATTCATGGCCCGCAACATCAAGCGGGAAGCGACCACCTATCTGGATTCCCTGCCGCCCCCCTTCTTCCGCGCCCTCACCCATTACGCGGCGGACGGTTCCTACTCCTGGCACTGCCCGGGCCACTCCGGCGGCGTGGCGTTTCTGAAGTCGCCCGTCGGCCAGATGTTCCACCAGTTTTTTGGTGAAAACATGCTGCGCGCCGACGTGTGCAACGCCGTGGAGGAACTGGGGCAGCTCCTGGACCACACCGGCCCGGTAGCGGATTCAGAACGCAATGCCGCCCGCATCTTCAATTGCGACCACCTGTTCTTCGTCACCAACGGTACCTCCACGTCCAACAAGATCGTCTGGCACTCCACCGTGGCGCCGGGAGATATCGTGGTGGTGGACCGTAACTGCCACAAATCCATCCTCCACGCCATCATCATGACCGGGGCCATCC
>JACAEC010000145.1 GCA_013389055.1 Hydrogenophilaceae bacterium | reverse complement strand
TTCCCAGGCGGTGAGCGCGGCGCCCTGGTTGCGCGGCCGGGTCTCGCTGACCCAGACGTCGAGCGGGATGGCCGCCTCGAACGCGGCATAGACCGGCGCCAGGGCGGTGCCCCAGTCGACCGTGGCCAGCCAGCCGGCGTTGCAGTGGGTCATGACATTGACCGCGCCGCCCTTGCGCTGGTGGATGGCGCGGATGAGTTCGAGGCCGTGGCGGCCGATGGCCTGGTTCTGCGCCACGTCCTCCTCGCAGATGGCGGCGGCTTCCGCCCAGGCGGCGGCGCGGCGCTGGGCAGGCGGCAAGGGCAGGAGTTTGGCCAGCATGCGCTCGACCGCCCAGCGCAGGTTGACCGCGGTCGGCCGGGTCTCGATCAGGCTCGCGGCCGCGGCGCGCAGCGCGGCGTCACCGGCAACGGCGTTGCAGGCCAGGGCCAGGCCGTAGCCGGCGGTGGCGCCGATCAGCGGCGCGCCGCGCACGCGCATGACGCTGATGGCCTCGGCCGCCTCCTGCCAGGTGGCGAGGCGCTTGAGTTCATGGCGATGGGGCAACCGGGTCTGGTCGATGATCTCGACGCCGGAGCAATCGGGCAGGGCCTGGATGGTGCGGGTGGGAATGCCGTGTACGCGCATGGTTTTTCCTGGTGACGCCGCCGAGGGTAAGGGCGGGCGGGCTTTAGAGCCTGTCTCATAAAATCCTGCGGAGCGCGTTGCCGTCAGAAACGGATGGATGCAAGGCGCGGTGCGCGGGCAATGGTCGTTCCATTGCCAAGCGCCGCAACGCGGCAGACGCCGTTTCTGACGGCAACCCTTCGGGATGGGGCGATTTTGCCACAGGCCTTTGTCGCGCACCGTTTGTTTGGAATGACCAAACCGCGCGTTCCGCTTCGCGGCCTGCGTCAAAATCGCCGCCATCGCGCCCACAGGATTTTATGAGACAGGCTCTCACGGCAAGCGGGTACAATCGCGCCATGTTGTCCGCGCCCCTGATCGCCGTGCTCCACCGCCTGCTGGCCGACCAGCCGGCGGCGCGGGCCATGCTCACCCGGCATGCCGGCAAGGCCTTCCGCATCAGCCTGATCGCGCCGATCCTCAATGCGCAGATCGCCGAGGACGGCAATCTCCTAGCCAGTCCCGAGGGCGGCGAAATCGCCACCGACATCCAGCTCAGCCCTGCCCTGCTCTTGCGCCTGCTCGCCGGCGAGCGTCATGCCATCAGCGAGGCGCAGGCCAGCGGCGACGGCCTGTTCGCCGCCGACCTGCGCCACGCCTTCGAGGCGATCGATCTGGCCCTGGCGCTGCGGCCCTACTTGGGCGACATCCTGGCCGCCCGGGTGGCCGACGGCGTGAGCGCCCTCCAGTCCTGGCAGGCCAAGGCGCAGGAGAGCGCGGCCAAGTCGGTCGCCGAATATCTGGTGCACGAGACCGACGCCCTGGCGGGCAAGCTCGCGGTGGCCGAGTTCGTCCACGAGGTCGATGCCCTGCGCGATGCCGCTGCCCGGCTGGAGGCGCGCATCGCTTTGTTGGAACAATCCACTTCAGCAAAAAGCTCCCCACCCCAACCCTCCCCGCAAGCGGGGAGGGAGTCTCTGCACCTCCCCCATTCATCCGCCCTAAAGGGCATAAAGGGGAGCCAGGGAGGGGGAGATAACAATGCTGCTTAGACACCTATGCGCCTGCTGAGACTCGCCAAGATCTGGTTCGTCGCCGCCCGCTACGGCCTGGACGAATTCTTCCTCGGCCACGAGCGGGTGAAGGTGGTGCGCTGGCTGATGCACATGCTGTTCTTCTGGCGCCGCTTCAGCCAGCCGCGCGCCGTGCGCCTGCGCCTGGCGCTGGAGGCGCTGGGCCCGATCTTCGTCAAGTTCGGCCAGATGCTCTCGACCCGGCGCGACCTGATCCCGCTCGACATCGCCGACGAACTGGCGGCGCTGCAGGACCGGGTGCCGCCCTTCCCCAGCGAGCAGGCCCTGGCCGTGCTGCGCCGCACTTACGGCCGCGAGGTGGACGAGGTGTTCGCCGAGTTCGACCGCACGCCCGTGGCCTCGGCCTCGGTCGCCCAAGTGCACCGCGCCCGGCTGAAGACCGGCGAGGCGGTGGCGGTGAAGGTGCTGCGCCCCGGCATCCACGCCGTGATCGGCAACGACCTGGCTCTGCTCAAGGTGGCGGCTGGGCTGCTCGAAGCCCTGTGGTCGGACGGCAAGCGGCTCAAGCCCAAAGAGGTGGTGGCCGAATTCGCCAAGCACCTGGACGACGAACTCGACCCGATCCGCGAGGCGGCCAACTGCTCGCAGCTGCGGCGCAATTTCGAGACCTCGCCCCTGCTCGCCGTGCCCGAGGTGTATTGGGACTACTGCACCAACGAAGTGATGGTGATGGGCTGGATGGACGGCGTGCCGATCTCGCAGATCGACGAGCTGCGCCGGCGCAACATCGACATCCCCAAGCTCGCCCGCGCCGGCGTGGAGATATTCTTCACCCAGGTCTTCCGCGACGGTTTTTTCCACGCCGACATGCACCCGGGCAACATCCTGGTCGAGGACTCCGGCCGCTACGTCGCCCTCGACTTCGGCATCATGGGCACACTGAACGACACCGACAAGAACTTCCTGGCGCAGAACTTCCTCGCCTTCTTCCGCCGCGACTACCGGCGCGTGGCCCAGGCCCACTGGGACGCCGGCTGGGTGCCGAAGGAGACCCGGGTCGACGAGTTCGAGGCGGCGATCCGCGCGGTGTGCGAGCCGGTGTTCGACCGGCCGTTGAAGGAGATCTCCTTCGGTAAGGTGCTCATGCGCCTGTTCCAGACCTCGCGCCGCTTCGGCATGGAGGTGCAGCCGCAACTGGTGATGCTGCAGAAGACCCTGCTCAACATCGAGGGCCTGGGCCGCCAGCTCGACCCCGACCTCGACCTCTGGGCCACGGCCAAGCCCTTCCTCGAGCGCTGGATGAACGAACAGATCGGCTGGCGCGGCTGGCTGCGCACGCTGAAGAACGAATTCCCCTACTGGGGCACGGTGGTGCCGCAACTGCCGCGCCTGGCGCACCAAGCCCTGCGCGGCGACCACATGGAAAAGCTGGAACAGGGTTATAGCTTGATGCTGGCGGAACAGCGCCGGCGCAACCGCTGGCTCACGGTCATCGCCGCCCTGCTGGCCGCCGGCCTGATTTGGAACGCCATCCACTGAACATTCGCTGATCTCGGAGGAACAGGATGCTGCTGGGCTTCGTCATTCTCTATCTGGTCGTGTCGATCGGCCTCGGCGTCTACGCCGCGACCAAGGTGCACAACGCCAAGGACTACATCGCCGCCGGCCGCAGCTTGCCGCTGTACATGGTGCTGGCCATGGTCTTCGCCACCTGGTTCGGCGCCGAGACGGTGCTGGGCATCCCCGCCACCTTCCTCGAGGAAGACCTCGGCGGCCTGATCTCCGACCCCTTCGGCGCTTCCTTGTGCCTGGTGCTGTTCGGCCTGTTCTTCGCCCGCAAGCTCTACCGCATGAACCTGCTCACCATCGGCGACTTCTACCGCCAGCGCTACGACCGGCGGGTGGAGGTGGTCACCGGCATCGCCATCGCGCTGTCCTACCTGGGCTGGGTCTCGGCCCAGATCACCGCGCTCGGCTTGGTGTTCAACGTGCTCTCCGACGGCCAGATCACCCAGGCCCAGGGCATCCTGATCGGCGCCGCCGTGGTGCTGATGTACACCCTGTACGGCGGCATGTGGTCGGTGGCGATCACCACCTTCTTCCAGATGATCGTCATCGTGCTCGGCCTCATCTACATCGCCTGGCTGGTTTCCGACATGACCGGCGGCGTCGCGCCGGTGATCGAGCACGCGGCGCAGAACGGCAAGTTCCATTTCTGGCCCCAGCTCAACGCCATCGCCATGGTCGCCTTCATCTCCGGCCTCTTGACCATGGGCTTCGGCTCCGTCCCGCAGCAGGACGTATTCCAGCGCGCCAACTCCTCGAAGAACGAGCATGTCGCGGTCTGGGGCACGGTGCTGGGCGGCGTCGCCTATTTCCTGTTCGCCGCGGTGCCGCTGTTCCTGGCCTATTCGGCCAACCTGATCGACCCGGCGATGACCGGCAAACTGCTGAGCGAGGACTCACAGAAGATCCTGCCCAGCCTGGTCACCGGCCACCTGCCGCTCGCGGCCCAGGTCATCTTCTACGGCGCCCTGCTGGCAGTGATCATGTCCACCGCTTCGGGCACCCTGCTCGCCCCTTCGGTGACCATTTCGGAGAACGTGATCAAGGATTTCATCACCCGCCGCCGGCACCTGCCGGACGAGCAGCTCCTGGTGCTGACCCGCTGGGTGGTCGCCGGCTTCACCGTGCTGGTGACGCTGTACGCCCTGTGGGCGCTGGACCGCGAGACCGGCATCCACCAGATGGTGGAGAACGCCTACAAGGTGACCCTGGTCGTCGCCTTCGTGCCACTGGTGGCCGGCCTCTATTGGCGGCGCGCCACCACCCGGGGCGCCTACCTCGCCATCCTGCTTGGCCTGGCCGGCTGGCTGCCGCTGGAATTCTTCGCCCCCGAGGCCGAGGTGCCGCCGCAGTTCGTCGGCTTCCTCCTGAGCACCGTCGGCATGGTGCTGGGCTCGCTCATGAGCCGGCCGCATCACGCCGCGAAGGCGGCGTAGAAAGCCTGAAGGAAACGTTCCAATTCAGCTTCGGGTAGCCGGTTGATGCCGGCGGCCCCGGCCCGGCCGCCGCCCGATTCGAACTGCCGGCACAGGGCGTCCGCCCCCTGCCGGGTGGTTTGGGGTGAGCGCACACTGACCACGTAATGGCCCTGGCTCGCGCGGCTGATCAGCGCATGCGCCCGCTCGGGATGGGCCTGGGCCAAC
>JACAEC010000135.1 GCA_013389055.1 Hydrogenophilaceae bacterium | reverse complement strand
GCTTTGACGATACAGCGCCTCCAGTTTTCGTACTCTTGCAACCGAACCAACCACCGCTCTCAGACCGCCTATATCTTGCATCTGAGCAAGCTTCATAGATGGGAATCTTTTTAGCTTCGCTATTACAGAGGGAGCCCGCTTTAATCGCTGTGCAACGATAGCTTTCTTATCAATTTCTTTTACGCGTTTGCGCAACAAGGCTTGAAACGTGTTGATTGGATAGCCATGACATGCACGCCAATTCGCTAGCACTTCATAGGCCCACACCCATTCATCAAGATCAAACTCTGTACAGCAGAGAATTTTTCCCGCGCGATTTACATCAGATTTCTCATAGCGAGGTTGCGCAAAAGTCATATTCCTCCCGCAAGTTTTCTAACACCGATACTAATTGCTACACGAGTCTACCCAATTCTTCTAAATACGCGCCGAAATAAACAAATTCCTCGGCGTCAGCCCCCTTCCGCAAAACTCCGCCAGCCTCACCCGATATCCCGCCCGCTCCAGATACAAGGCCCGATCCAGCACCAACCAAACCTCCAAGGGCCGCCGGAAGACATGGCGCACCAGCGACAAGCGCATCACCTCTCGCTGCCGTTGCCAGCCGAAGGCTTCGAGCGTTAGCCAGTCGTAGTGCATCGGCACGGCGATGCCTTCGCGGGCGGCAAGTTTTCGGCACCACGCCTCGAAACCCAGCGACAGCCAACTCGACGGCACCGGCGTGAAGGTACGGGTGGTCGGTACCTGCGCCAGGTCTTCGCGCAGTTTGAGGAAAGCGAGCTTCCAGGCCATGGCCTGGTCGCGCAGGCGGCGGTCTCTCGCGCCGGCGGTGGCGGTGTCGGTGACCGGCAGGTGCAGTTCGTCGCGGGTGGGTTGCAGGCTGCCTTCCGGGTTGAGCGGACGATAGACGGCGTCACGCGTGCGGTAATAGCAGCAGGGCGAAAGATCGACTGCCGCGGCATGCTGCTGCACCGCACCGCGCAAGAGGGCCAAGTGCAGGTCGCCGCAGGCATGCAGGGCGACGGCGTGGCGGCCGGCGAGGTGCATGGCGGCATCGGCATCCAGCGCATCGGCGCAGACGAAGTGTTGGTCGACGTGGGCGCGCTCGGCCAAGAGTTCGCCTTCGCGGCAGAGGGTGGCGTCGAAATCCAGGCTCAGCACCGGCTGATGCGAGCGCACGGCGAGCAGTCGGCCGAGGTGGCCCTTGCCGGCACACCATTCGGTGATGGGGTGATCGATCTCGTCGACCGCCTCGGCGAAGGCCTCGGCCTGGGCCTGCTTGCGGCCGGGCATGCCCCAGGCAAGGCGGCCGGATGCGGCTTCGGCATCGGCGGGCAGTTCGAGGCGCGGCAGTTCGATCAAGGCTTGCAGCGCACTCAGTTCGGGCACGAAGTGGGTGGCCCAGGCGATCAGGGCGCCGTTGTCGGCGTTGAGCCGTTCGACCTCGGCATCATCCAGTGCCAAAGCCTGCGCGGCCCACTCGGGCTGGCGCGCGCACCATTCGGGCCGTGTGATGTGGAACGGCGCCGGCCGCCAGAACGCCTCATGGCGGCCGAGCCGGTCTTGCAGCGAGAGATAGCGGGCGAGGTGATCCATGGCCGGATTGTCGGGCTGGGGAAGGTGCTTGGGAAGTGATGACAGAGTGCGAAAGTCGTAATGCACGCCCCACGCTCACAAGTTCCCCTCCCCTACCTTTATCCCCGCGGGCGGGGGCTCCCCGTGAATGGGGAGGGAGAGAACCCTCGCCCCTCCCCCACCAAGTGGGGGAGGCCGGGAGGGGCTCACCCCAGACTTAGCCTCAGACCCCGCCCCCATTTATGGGGGAGGCCGGGAGGGGGATTTAACCCAAGCGGGCGAGCCAGACGCCGGCGGCGGGACGGATTAGGTCGAGCACCAGGGCCGGGAAGAAGCCGATGACCAGCACCAGCACGGCCAGCACTGTCACCAGGGCCAGTTCGCGCGGGCGCAGGTCGGCGGCGGTGGCGACCGCCGGGTTTTGCACGGGGCCCAAGAAGGCCCGGCGATACATCACCAGGAAATAGCCGGCAGTGAGCACCATGCCAAACAGGGCGGCCAGGGCGGCGCCGGTGTGGGTTTGCAGGGCGGCGACGAAGATCAGCAGCTCGGCCGGGAAGCCGGAGGTCGCAGGCACGCCCATGCCGGCCAGGCCGAACAGCAGGAAGAAGGTGGCCAGCCAGGGCATGGACCGGGCGGCGCCGCCCAGTGCCACTACATCGGTCGAGCCGAGCCGGTGCTGGAGAAAGCCGGCCAGCAGGAAGATGCCGCCGGCGGCGACGGTGAAGTTGAGCAATTGCAGCACGGCGCCTTGCAGGCCTTGCAGGTTGAAGGCGGCGATGCCGAGCAGGACCAGGCCGGCGTGCGACAGGCTGGCATAGGCGAGCATGGCGCGCAGATTGGTCTGGGCCATGGCGAGCAAGGCGCCGTAGAGCACGCCGGCCGCGCCCAGGCCGGCCAGCAGCCAATGCAGTTCCTGCGCGGCCTGCGGTGCCAGCGGCACGGCGAAGCGGATGAGGCCGTAGGCGCCCAATTTCAAGCCGGTGAGCAGCGCGACCACGGCCACCGGGCCCTCCATCGCCAGCAGCGGCAGCCAGGTATGCAGCGGCAATATCGGGGTCTTCACGGCAAAGCCCAGAAGCAGCAGCACGAACACCAGCATTTGCAAGTCATGCGACAGGTGGCTGCCCAGCAGGGTCGGCAGGTCGAAGGCGGCAACGGCGCCGGTCACCTCGGCCTGTCCGAAGATCAGGGCGAGGAAGCCGAACAACAGCGGCACGCCGCCGGCCAGCATGACCAGGGTGTATTTGGTCGCGGCATAGCGGCGGTTGGGCCCGACGCCCCAAAGGCTGACCAGGAAATAGAACGGCAGCAGCGAGAGCTCCCAGAACAGGAAGAACAGCACCACGTCGAGCGCGCAGAAGATGCCCAGGGTGGCCGCGGCCTGCAGCAGCAGCAGGCTGTAATAAAGCTGGGGCAACTGGCGCACGCTGGTCCAGGAGGCGACCACCACGCCGACGAAGAGCAGCGCGGTGAAGGGCAGGAACAGCACCGAAATGCCGTCGACGCCGACCAGGTAGTTCACCCGCAGGGTGGGAATCCAGGCCATGCGCTCGATCATCTGGAAGCCGGCATCGGCCGGGTCGAAGGCGGTGAGCACCAAGAGGCTGACGAGCAGCCCCGCCAGCGCGGTGGCCAGGGCCACGGTGCGGGCATGCTCGGGCCGCGGCAGCAGCCAGATCAGGCCGGCCCCGATAGGGAAGGTGAGCAACAGCAGGCTGAGCAGCGAGAGTTCCATGTCAGTGTCCAAACCTCAGGCTCAGGGCATCCATCGAGGCGGCGACCAGGTCGAGCCAGGGCGTCATGTAGAAGCCGGTGGCCAGCAGGACGGTCACCACCGTGCCGGCGACCAGGTATTCCATGCGGCTGGTCGGCTCGATCTCGGTCAGAGGCCGCGCGCCGCGGCCGGCCGGCTGTTCGCCCGGCGGCGACAGGAAGGCGCGCTGGAAGGCCCAGAGCAGGAAGGCGGCGGCCACCACGTTGCCGAGCGCGGCCGCCACGGTGACCAGCGCGCCCAGGCGGCTGATGGCGCCCTCCAGCACCAGGTGGGCGGCGTCGAAGCCGGGCGTGCCCGGCATGCCGACGATGGCGAAGCCGCCGACCAGGAAGGTGATGCCGATGAAGGGGATGCGGTCGAACAAGCCGCCCAGCGCGGTCAGGTCGCTGGTGTGGGTGCGCAGGTAGACGAAGCCGATCATGAACAGCATGGTGGTGGCGGCCAGGCCGAAGTTGATGGCCAGCAAGGCCGCGCCCTGCAGCGCGGCGTGATCGAGACTGAAGACGCCGATGGCGATCAGGCTGGAATGGCTGATCACGGCGAAGGCCATCATCCGGCGCAGATTGGTCTGCTGAAAGGCGATCAGCGCCGCATAGAACACGCCGGCCACGGCGAAGGCCACCACCACCGGCTGCCACTGCATGGCCGCCTCGGGCACGATGGGCAGCACGAAGCGGAGCAGGCCGTAGATGCCGACCTTGACGCCGAGCAGCAGGCTGGGCGCGATGGCGATGTTGCCGTGTTCGGCCACCACCGGCAGCCAGCCGTGCATGGGAAACAGCGGCGTGCGGATGGCCATGCCGTAGAACAGCAGGAAGAAGACCAGGGTGCGCAACTGCTCGACCACCGGGTTGGCGGCCAGATCGAGCAGGTCGAAGCTGAAGCCGCGCCCCGTGGTGTAGCCGTGGCTCCAGCCCAGGACCACGACGCCGGCCAGCATGAGCAGCAGGCCGGTGATCTGGAACTGGTAATAGCGGGTCATGGCCAGGCTGCGCTCGGCGCCGGCCGCCCAGCGCCAGAGCAGATAGCCGATGAGGCCGATCTCGACGGCGGAGGTCAGCACGAACCAAAGCAGGTTGAGGCTGACCAGCATGGAGGCGAGCACCCCCTCGACCGCCAGCACCACCGCCAGCAGGCGGCCCGGATCGGCCAGGCCGCGGACCAGGCCGTAGATGCTGATCAGCACGGTGATCAGGGCGGCAATCAGGAGGAACAGCACGCTCAGGCCGTCGGCGCCGGCATGGTAGGCGAAGGGCCCGATCAGCTCGCCGTATTCGGCGAACTGCAGGGCCGGCGAGCGGGCGTCGATCTGGTGGTAGAGCAGAACGGCCAGGCCGAGTTCGGCCAGGGCGAACAGGCGGCCGATCGGCACCGCCAGCGGCCGCTCGCGCAGCCACAGCAGCAGCCAGGCCCCCAGCAGCGGCAGGAGCTGGATCAGGCCCAACAGCGGGAATTGCAGGGGGTGGCTCCACCAGTAGATTTCAGTCATCCCCATTCCTCACAGAATCACGATCAGCGTCGCCATGATCAGCAACAGCAGGTAACGCGGCCGCTCGAGCAGGCCTTCGACGGCGACCAGCCATTGGCCCAGCTGGTGCAGCAGCCAGGCCAGGCGGCCGCCGCCGGCCTGCAGCACCAGGCGGCGCTCGAAATGGTCGAGATGCTCGGCCACCCACTCCAGGAGCTTGCCCGCCGCGCCGCGGCCGCGCACCACCTCGTCGACGCCCTGCCGCGACTGCTCGAGGATGGCCGCGGCGCGGGCCTTTTCCGGCAGGCCGACCATGCGGCTGACCACCTGCTCGTCGATCTCCCGCATGTCCTCGGCCAGCGCGCGGCTCGGCCGCACCAGCAGCCAGTCGGCCATGGGTTCCAGCCAGAAGCGGTGGAGCGCGGCGGTGTACAGGCCCTGCCATTGGGCCAGCCATTCCGGCACCGGCTTGGTCGGGCCGCCGATCAGATGCATGTAGGACGGCGCCGCCAGGAACTGCCAGGCGCGGAAGGCCGCGTGCAGGGCCAGGTGCCAGGCGGCCCACTCGAACCAGCCCAGGCCGCAGGCGAGGAACATCAGGCCGACCTGGGCGGTGGTGGCGAAGATGAGCGCGGACTTCACGTCGGTCTGGGTCAGGCCGACCAGGTAGCCGTACAGCGCGGTCAGCGCGCCCAGCACCGCGAGCAGGCCCATCAAGGCCGGCGCCTGTTCCAGCACCGGCTCCAGCCGGATCACCAGATAGACGCCGGCATGGACCATGAGCGCGCCGTAGAAGATGGCCGAGGACGGCGTCGGGCCTTCCAGGGCGCGGGCGAGCCAGGGCGAGAACGGCAGCTGGGCCGACTTGGCCAGGGCGGCGAGGACGAAGCCGAGGCCGAGCAGCGCGGCGGCGAGCGAGGTCAGCTGCTGCGACTGGGCCGCGATCGCCGGCCACTCCAGGCTGCCCAGCCAGGCGTAGGCCAGGGCCAGGCCGAGCACGAAGCCGGCATCGCCGATGCGGTTGGTGACCAGGGCGCGCAGGGCGTTGCCGGTGGCGGTGGGTCGATCATAGGCATAGCCGATCAAAAGATAGGAGCTGACGCCGGCCAGCTCCCAGCCGATGAAGGTGAAGCCGGCGTTGCCGGCGAGGACGATGAGCTGCATGCCGCCGGCGAACAGGCACATGGCGATGAAGAAGCGGTGGAAGCCGGGCTCGCGGTGCATGTAGTCGACCGAGAAGCGCAGGGTGAGGAAGGCGATCAGGGCGACCAGGCTGCCGATGCCCAGGGCCAGGGCGTCGAGCATGAAGCTGGCGGCGACCTCGAAGCTGCCGCTGACCAGCCAGTAGCCGAGGTGGACCGAGCCCGGCGTGCCGCCGGCCAGGGCGGCCAGGTCGAGCCCGAGCAGGATCAACAGGGCCAGCGCCGCCGGCCACACGGCCAGGCGCGCGGTCCAGGGCTCGCCCGCCTCGCCGCGGGCGACGCCGCCGAGATGGAGCAAGGCGATGAGGCCGGCCGACAGCAACGGCAACAAGGGCGCCAGGGCGATCAGCTCGAAGCCGCTCATCGCGCGCCCCCCTCGGCGGCCGGCTCGGCAGCCGGCTCGATCAGGGCCGGCGGCAGATGATCGTGCCGGCCGAGGAACCAATCGGCCGAACGGGCGACCTTGGCCAGCCGCGCCTCGCCGTGCCAGGGCTGCCAGCCCTGCGGGGTGAACAGGTGGATGGCGCCGCTGGCCGGGTCCTTGGCCGCCAGCTGCACCCAGCCGTTGCCGATCAGTTCCTGCAGCGGCGGCTGGCGACGGTAGATCGCGGTCAACACCTCGGTCGTCTGCTCGACCACGATCAAGAGGCGCATCGCCTCGTGGATCTCGACCATCTGCCAGGGCAGGCCGGTGCGCAGGTCGGAGGCGGTGCCTTCCATCACGCCAAACAGGCCGGTCACGTTGTGGACGATCTTGGTGCCGCAGCCGTAGCGCTCGTTGTTCACGGTGGAGAAGTAATACTCCAGGCTGATGCCGGCGCCGACCGGGCCGTTGGCCAGCAGCAGGGCCTCCAGGAGCTTGCCGTCGGCATCCTGGCCCGGGTCGTAGGAAATCAGGAAGGTGCGGCGGTCGAAGAAGGCGCCGCGGCTCATGGCCCGGCGGCCGATGAAGGCGGCGGCGTTGGTGGCATGGCCCAGTTCGGGCCGCGCCTGGGCGAAATCGGCGGCGCGGTCGGCCACGTGACGCCAGGCGCGCTCGGGCGCGGCCCGGTCCGGCGCCGAGACGAAGCGGCGGCAGCGCTCCTGGGCGTGCAACTGGCCGGCTTCCTGCATCAGGGCCTTCAGTTCGAGGAAGCGGTTGTACATGACCGGCGGCACCAGCTCCTCGTCGTACCAGAGGATGTTGTCGTCGCAGGTGTCGTGCTCGGCGCCGATGAACCAGGTGTCGTTGGGGATGAAGATGCCCTGCTCGGCCAGCAGGCCGCGCACTTCCAGGCGGTTGGCCATGACGGCGAAGGCCCGGGCGTTCGGCCCGCCATGGCGGCCGGAGCAGGCGCCGCAGTCGTAGGCCGCCAGGTGCGGATTGTTCTGGCTGTGCGAGCCGTGGCCGAACAGCACGACGAAGGGCGCGAAGTTGGAGGTGAGGCCGATGCTGCGCAGGAAGTTGCGCACCCGCTCGGCCTGCTCGGCATCGGTGAAGCCCGGGCGCGGCGCGGCCGGCGTCGCCGGCGGGCTGCCGGCCGGCGCGGTGACGGCGACCCGGCTC
>JACAEC010000214.1 GCA_013389055.1 Hydrogenophilaceae bacterium | reverse complement strand
GGTCGAGGTCGCAGGCGAGCCTGTCGAGCTGACGGCGCGCGAATGGGCGGTGCTCGACCAGCTCTTGCGAAACCCGCGGGCGATCGTCGGCAAGGGGCAGATCGAGGATGCGCTCTACGCCTTCGGCGCAGAGGTCGAGAGCAATGCGGTCGAGGTGTACGTCAGCCGGTTGCGCAAGAAGCTCGGCCGCGAGCTGATCTCGACCGTGCGCGGCGTCGGCTATCGCCTGGAGCTGCCATGACGGCGGCGCCGAGCATCAGCCGGCGCCTGCTCGGCGCTCTCACCGGCCTCATGGTCGGACTGTGGCTGCTCGCCTCGGCAATGGCGCTCGTCGTCATGCATGCCAAGCTGGACCAGTCGCTGGACAGCTCGCTGCAGGAGGCGGCGCAGCGCATTCTGACGCTCGCGGTCGAGAACGGGCTGGAGCGCAAGGGTACGACGGTTCGCCATCCCGAGCACGAGGGTTTGATCGCCGACCACGACGAGCATCTCACCTACCAGCTCCGCTCCGCCGATGGCCGCGTGCTGCTGCGCTCACACGATGCGCCGGCGGAGCCATATGCGGCGCCACTGCGCACCGGGTTCACGAGCACGGACGATTTGCGCATCTACACGGAGGGCACGGTCCAGGGCACCCTCTTCATCCAAGTCGCGGAAAGGCACGCGCATCGTCACGCCGCGATCCTCGATGCCGGCCTCACGCTCGTCATTCCCCTTGCTCTCCTGGTGCCACTCGGCGCGTTCGCGACCTCCCGCATCGTGCGGCGGTGCATGGCGCCGGTGGTGGCCATACAGGAGGAGATCAGCAAACGCGGTGGCGGCAATCTGACGCCGATCTCCAGCGACGGGGTGGTCAGCGAGCTGGCGCCAATTACGATCGCGGTCGACCGATTGATCGCCAGGCTGCGCGCCGCGCTCGATGCCGAGCGCGCGTTCGCAGCAAACAGCGCGCACGAGCTTCGCTCACCGCTCGCCTCCGCGCTCGCCCAGCTGCAGCGGTTGCACGCAACGCTCAAGGACCCGTCCGATCGCGAGCGCCTCGCGGGCATCGAGCGCGAGCTGCACCGGTTGATCGATCTGTCGGAAAAGCTGCTGCAGTTGTCGCGCGCCGAGGCCGGCATCGCGTTGGCCGAGCGCGACGCCGACCTGCTGCCGATCCTGGAGCTCATGATCAATGACATCAACCGGACCCCGCGAGCCGCTGGCCGGGTCGTGCTGCGGGCCGGCCCCGGAGAGCGATTGAGATCACACATCGATGTCGATGCCTTCGCGATCGTCGCTCGCAACCTCGTCGACAACGCCAT
>JACAEC010000153.1 GCA_013389055.1 Hydrogenophilaceae bacterium | reverse complement strand
TCGGTGACGTCGCGCAAGGTGAGAATGTCGCCGATGCGAGCGCCTTGGTCATCTTTGAGCGCAGACTTGGTGAAACTGGCCAGCACCAGGCCACCCTGTTTGTTGCGCAGCTGCATGAGTCCGGTACTATCCGTGCCGGCGGCCGCATCCTTGTCGGCGCCGTCATTCGAGTCCGTCTCGATCAGACTGAATGGCCGGCCGATGGCCTCGCTGCTTCTGTAGCCGAACAGCAGGTCGGCCGCCCGATTCCAGCTAGTGATTCGCCACTCCAGGTCCAGCGAGATGATGGCATCGCCGGATTGCGTGAGGATGGCCGCCAGCATGCGGTCGAGCTTGGCGCCGGAGCGGATTTGTTCGGTCATGCTGTTGGCCAAGGCGCGGGCCTCTATTTCCAGGTGCTGGTTGCGCCGCTCCAATTCCCGCAGGTAATGCGTGCGCTGCACATCCAGTTTCAGGTCCTGGATCAGCAGCAGAAGCGTGATCAGCAGGACCATGAGGCTCAGGGTTGAGACGAACAAGGCAATCTGGCCGGTTTGCAGACCCACCGGGGCGGCCAGGCAGACACTGCGGGGATCGAAGCGGGCGGCGAACATGGCCACGTAATGCATGCCGGCGATGGCGATGCCCATGTAGACCGCGCCGAGCAGGTGGCGCCTGGATGCCAGGGAGGTCAGTTCTCCGGGTTTGCTCAAGGTCGAGGTCAGGGCGAACCATGAGGCGGCATAGGCGATCAGCAGGGAGAGCAGTACCCAGCCTGGCGCATAGTCGATGGGGGGGGGCCATTTTCAGGGCGGCCATGCCCACGTAATGCATGGCGCTGATGCCCAGCCCCAATAGCAATGCGCTGAGGTGGCGTTGGCGCTGGCGCAGGAGGCCGCGCCGGATCAGATGCAGGGCCAGGGCCGAAGACAGGATGGCCAGCAGCAGGGAAAGGGCTGTCAGCGGGATGTCATAGGCCAGAGGGATGGGTAGGTGAAAGGCCAACATCCCGACGAAGTGCATCGCCCAGATGCCGCTGCCCATGGCAATGGCGCCGCCGGCCAGCCAATAGGGGGCCTTTTTGGCGCTGACCTGGGGGAAGCGCGCGGCGACGCCCAGGGCAGTGAACGCGGCTACGATGGCGATGGCGAATGAAAGTCCCACCAGCCAAAGGTCGTATTCGGGTTTCAAAAATAGATTACCTTTTTATTAGTGTGGGTAATTCTACCGTTGAAAGCCGGTCAGTTGACCATATCTTCAAGCCAGTGTTTTGTTGTGGAGCATGAACTGATGAGCGAGATGACCAAGGAAACCCTCGGCTTTCAGGCCGAGGTGAAGCAACTGCTGCACCTGATGATTCATTCCTTGTACAGCCACAAGGAGATTTTCCTGCGCGAGCTGGTCTCCAACGCCTCCGATGCCGCCGACAAGCTGCGCTTCGAGGCCCTGAACGACGCCGCGCTGTACGAGAACGACACCGACCTGCGCATCTGGCTCAGCGTCGACAAGACTGCCCGCACCCTGACCATCCGCGACAACGGCATCGGCATGAGCCGGCAGGAGGTGATCGAGCACATCGGCACCATCGCCAAGTCGGGCACCAAGGAATTCTTCAGCAAACTCACCGGCGACCAGCAGAAAGACACCCAGCTGATCGGCCAGTTCGGCGTCGGCTTCTATTCCAGCTTCATCGTCGCCGACAAGGTCACCCTGACCACCCGTCGCGCCGGGCTCACTGCGGAGCACGGCGTGCGCTGGGAGTCTGCGGGCGAGGGCGACTACAGCCTGGAGATGATGAACAAGGCCGGCCGTGGCACCGAGATCGTCCTGCACTTGAAAGAAGGCGAGGACGAGTTCCTGGAGGAGTGGCGACTGAAGAACATCATCCGCCAATACTCCGACCACGTGGCCATCCCCATCGTCTTCGTCAACGACAAGGGCGAGGAAGAGACGGTCAACCGCGCCTCCGCCCTCTGGGCCCGGCCCAAGAGCGAACTCACCGAGGACGACTACAAGACCTTCTACAAGCACGTCGCCCACGATTTCGAAGACCCGCTGGCCTGGACCCATGCCCGGGTCGAAGGCCGCCAGGATTACACCCTGCTGCTCTACGTCCCGGCCCACGCCCCGTTCGACCTGTGGGACCGCGAGGCCAAGACCGGGGTCAAGCTCTATGTGAAGCGCGTCTTCATCATGGAAGACGCCCGCCGGCTGATGCCGACCTACCTGCGCTTCATGCGCGGCGTGATCGACGCGGCCGATCTGCCGCTCAACGTCTCGCGCGAGATCCTGCAGCAGACCCGCGACATGGAGGCGATCCGCGCCGGCTGCGTGAAGAAGGCGCTCGATTTGCTGGCCGACCTGGCCGAGAACGACCAGGAGAAGTACGCCAAGGTCTGGGAACACTTCGGCCTGGTGCTGAAGGAAGGCGTCGGCGAAGACCCGGCCAACAAGGAGCGCATCGCCAAGCTCTTGCGCTTCGTTACCACCCAGAGCGACCAGCCGACCGTGTCGCTGGCCGAATACATCGGCCGCATGAAAGAAGGCCAGGACAAGATCTACTATCTCACCGCCGAGACCCTGGCCGCGGCCAAGGCCAGCCCGCATCTGGAGATCTTCCGCAAGAAGGGCATCGAGGTGCTGCTGCTGGCCGACCGGGTCGACGAATGGGTGGTGTCCAACCTCTTTGAATTTGACGGCAAGTCGCTGCAGTCCGTGGCCAAGGGCGAGGTGAATCTCGACGAGATCAAGGCGGCCGAGGAAGAGAAGCCGGAAGAGCCGGCCAAGGTCGAAGAGGCCAAGGCCCTGGCCGAGAAGCTGAAGGCGGCGCTCGCGGACAGCGTCAAGGATGTGCGGGTCAGCCGCCGCCTGGTCGATTCCGCCGCCTGCCTGGTGGCCGACGAGCACGACATGAACGCCAACCTCGCGCGCATGCTCAAGGCCATGGGCCAGAAGGCACCGGAGACCCAGCCCATCCTCGAGATCAATCCGGGCCACCCGCTGGTGCAGAAACTGGAGACCGAGACCGGGGCGCGCTTCGACGACCTCGCCCGGGTGCTGTTCGATCAGGCCCTGCTGCTCGACGGCGGCCAGATCGCCGACCCGGCCGGCTTCGTCAAACGCCTGAACGGCTTGTTGTTCCCGGCCGCTTAAGCCGGTAGGGCGTAGACGCCGCCGCCGTTCGGCAGCGGCGCCCACGGCCTTAGTGTCCGGCCGGTTGGGTAGCCCGCTTGTGGGCCTCGAAGCCGCCCTTGTCCTTCCAGCCGACCAGGCCGTCCTGCAAGACCTTCACGTTGTCCATGCCGAGCAGGCGCAAGGCGAACACCGCCTGGGCCGAGAGCGAGCCGGAGTTGCAATAGACCACGACCATGCGGTCCTTCGGCAGTTCGCCTCGCCGGGCAACCAGCTGGCGCCACTCGATGTTGTGCGCGCCGGGGATGTGTTCCTTGGCAAATTGCTCGGCATCGCGGGCGTCGACCACGAAGACCTTCTTCCAGTCCTCGACCGGAATCTGCTCGGGCCAGATCAGGCTGCTGCCGTACTCGGCGAAGTCCAGGTATTCCTCCATGGCCTTGACCACGGCGACGTTCTCGGCAGCCGCTGCCGCTGAGGTGCCGATCAGGCCAGCACTGACCGCGATGACGGCGAAAATATGGTTCAGTTTCATGTGCATTCTCCGAGTTGTTAGAACACCAAGACCTTCTCGCCCCATTCTGTCCATTCGGCGAGCATGTTCATCGTGCCATGCTGGGCGCCGGAGATCAGTTCCTCGTCCTTGAGGCCGCGCGCGTCCATGCAGGTGCCGCACACGGCGACTTGGCCGTGGTGCTTGAGGATGCTCGTCAGCAAGTGCTCCAGGCTGTAGTAACCCTGCGGCAGCTTCTGGCCTGCCTTGGCGCAGGCAGCGGCATCGCCCATCAGAAATACCCGTATCTCGTGGTCCGGATCGCGGATCATGGCCAGGGCCAGGCGCAGGCCATTGTAGTTCCGCTCGGTGCCGTAGGGTGGATCGTTCAGGATGAACAGGTATTTCATGGTGGCCTCTTTCACATTTGGCTAAGTTGCCGGATTGAGGCGCGGGTGCGTCTCTTCGCCGTAGAACCAGACGATGGCGCCGGAGAGCAGCATCGCGATGGCGGTGAACCAGAAGCCGGCGGCGATGCCCCCCACGGCCGCGACCGCACCGAGCAGCAGGGCCCCGATGCCGTAGCCCAGGTCGCGCCAGAAGCGGTAGATGCCGATGGCCGAACCGCGCCAGTTGGGGTGGGCGATGTCGGCCACCGCCGCCGACAGGTTGGGATAGAGCAGGGCCATGCCGAAGCCGGTCACCGCAGCGCTCAGCAGCCACCAAGCCACGTTGTCGCCGAGCAGGGTCAGCGCCACGCCCAGACCGCACAACCACATGCCCCAGACGATGGGCTTCTGCCGGCCGATGTGGTCGGACAGCTTGCCGGTGAAGAACTGCGAGCCGCCCCAGACGAAGCCATACACGCCCACCACCCAGCCGATGTGCGCCAGCGACAGGCCGCGCTCGTAGAGATAGACCGGATACACCACCCAGATCAGCGCATCGACGAACTTTTCCACCAGACCGGCCTGGCTGATGGCGGCCATGCGCTTGTCGCGCCAGCTCATGAGGGTGAACACTTCCCAGGTGCCGGGCTGGTCGGAAATGTTGGTCGGGTAGCGCGGCTTCGGTCCGGTCATCAGCCCGGCTGCGTGTTTCTTGCCTTCGGCATGCGCCCACGGCAGGGTGTCTTTCACCCACAGCAGGGTCAGCACACCCGCAAGGCCGA
>JACAEC010000217.1 GCA_013389055.1 Hydrogenophilaceae bacterium | reverse complement strand
GTTCGAGGCCTGGCTGCAGCGCTACGGCCGCGCGTGGATCGAGGGCGATCCGGAGGCGATCGTCGCGATCTTCGCGCCCGACGCCGAGTACCACGAAGCGCCGTTCGAGCCGCCTATGGTCGGTCACGAGGCGATCCGGCACTACTGGGCGGCCGGCGCCAGGGACGGCCAGCGCAACGTGACCTTCCAGGCGGCGCCCATCGCGCTCGACGGCGACCGCGCCTATGCGCATTGGACCGCGAGCTTCACGCGCGTGGCCAGCGGCGCCTTCGTCGAACTCACCGGCGTGCTTGCCGCGCGTTTCGACGATGCCGGCCGCTGCCGTGAATTCCGCGAGTGGTGGCATCGGCGCGAGACGCCGGCCGCTGCCTCGCGCTTGCCGCCCAGCGGGCGCGAAGAGTAGGGCGCCGGGCGGCAGGGTCGATGGAAGGCCATCGCGCGCGCAAGCGGTTCAGCCAGAACTTCCTGCACGACGCGCATTACATCGCGCGCATCGTCGACGCGATCGCGCCGGTGCCCGGCGACCGGATCGTCGAGATCGGGCCGGGGCTGGGCGCGCTGACCGCGCCGCTCGTCGAGCGCGCGGGGCATGTCACCTGCGTGGAGATCGACCGCGATCTCGCAGCCAGGCTGCGCGCGCGGTTCGCGCCGGCGCAACTCGCGGTGATCGAAGCGGACGCGCTGCAACTGGACTGGCGCGCGCTGGTCGACGCCGATCCGCGCCCGGTAAAGGTCGTCGGCAATCTGCCGTACCACATCTCGACGCCGCTGCTGTTTGCTCTGCTGCCCATCGCGGAGCGTGTGACCGCGCAGCACTTCATGCTCCAGAAGGAGGTGGTCGACCGGATCGTCGCCGCAGCGGGCAGCATAGACTACGGTCGGCTGTCGGTGATGCTGCAGTTCCGCTACCGGGTCGCGCGGCTGTTCGTCGTTCCGCCGGGCGCTTTTTCCCCGCCGCCCAAAGTGCACTCGGCGATCGTGCGGATGCTGCCGATCCCGCCGGCCGAGCTGCCGCGCGTCGATGCGGATTCCTTCGCTCGGGTAGTCGCCGCGGCGTTCGGCCAGCGGCGCAAGACGCTGCGCAACGCGCTCGCGGGGCTGCTTTCCGAGGAGGCGATCCGCGCCGCCGGCGTCGACCCTTCGGCGCGCGCCGAGACGCTCGCCGTCGAACACTTCGTCCGACTGACCGCGCAGCTCGCCGCCGGCTGACCGCGGCCGCACCGTGAGGCGCGGCGCCGCCGCCGGCGCTCAGCTCGGTTTTTCGATCAACTCGATCTTGTAGCCGTCGGGGTCCTGCACGAACGCGATCACGGTCGTGCCACCCTTGACCGGGCCGGCCTCGCGCGTGACTGTGCCGCCGGCCGCCCAGATCCGCTCGCACGCCGCGCGCGCGTCATCGACCGCGATCGCGATATGGCCGAACGCGTTGCCCAGCTCGTAGCGGTCCACGCCGTAGTTGTAGGTCAGTTCGAGCACCGCGCCATCGGACTCGTCGCCATAGCCGACGAACGCCAGCGAGTACTTCTGCTCCGGCCGGTCGGTCGTGCGCAGCAGCTTCATGCCCATGACCTTCGTGTAGAAGTCGATCGACCGCTGCAGGTCGCCGACGCGCAGCATCGTGTGGAGGATTCTCATCTGATCTGATTGGCAGGGGGATCGCGGAAGCGGGCCAGTGTAATTCGCCGCGATGGGCGTTGCTGCAACGCCGGAACCGTCTCGCGGCTGGGCAAGTCGTAGGGAGCGCACCCTAGCAAACACAGGGGAGACTCCGCGGGCGGCGAGGATTGGTATGTTCAGTACGCTGGGCGCGCCGCGGCCGGCGCGCCGCGAACACAAGGCTAAGGAGGTCCCCATGGATGAATCGCGCCGTTC
>JACAEC010000178.1 GCA_013389055.1 Hydrogenophilaceae bacterium | reverse complement strand
GCCATGCCGTAAATGCCAGCCGAGTTTACATCATCGGGATATGCGCACTGGCCGGAACAAAAAGAGTCTCGCTGGTAAGCGCGGCGAGAAGTTTACATCATCGGGATATGCGCACTGGCCGGAACAAGGCTGACTTACTCAAGCCATGCCCGACCGATCACATCCAGTTCATCCGTGAAGTGGTAGACCAACGGCACGCCCGGGGCGATCTCAACCTTCTCCATCGCGCCAGGGCTGATTCGATCCAAATGCATGACCAGGCCGCGCAAGGTGTTGCCGTGGCTGACCACCAGCAGGCGGCGGCCGGCACGCATACGCGGCAATAGCGTCTCCTGCCAATAAGGCAGGGTACGCCGCTGGCAATCGGCCAGGCTCTCGCTGGCCGGCAATAGGGCGGGATCGAGCTCGGCATAACGCGGATCGAAGCGCGGATGCCGCGGATCGTCCAGCTCCAGCGCCGGCGGCGGCTCGACATAGCCGCGCCACCAGCGGCGCGAGCGTTCCTCGCCCCAGGCCGCGAAGATCTCGGGCTTGTTCATGCCCTGCAGGGCGCCGTAGTGGCGCTCGTTCAGGCGCCAGGTTTCATGGATGGGGATGCCCGCCTGCCCCATCGTCGCCAGCAGGGCCTCGGCCGTCTGCCGGGTGCGCCGCAATACCGAGCAATGCACCTCGTCGAAGCGGTAGCCGGCTGCGGCCAGGCGACGACCGGCCGCTTCCGCCTCGGCAATGCCTTGGCCGCTCAGCTCGATGTCGGTCCAGCCGGTGAAGCGGTCGGTCAGGTTCCAGTCGCTGTGGCCATGACGCAGGAAAACGATCGTATGCGCCAAAGCCTCGCTCCTTATTCAGGCGATTCGACCAGGACGTTTTCGAGATGGTGCCGGTCGCCCCAGGTCTCCAGATGCCAGCCGTGGCCGTCGATGTGGAACCAGTTGAGGGCACAGTTGGGAATCTTGAAATCGCGCGGCGCCTCCAGCGTGCGGCCGGTCGCCTTGCGATAGAGCACGTCGAGCACGCCGCCGTGGCTGACCGCCGCGATGGTCTGCCCGCTGTGATGCCGGGCCAGCCAGGCGATGCCCGCGATGGCGCGCTCGGCCAAGTCGCGCAGGGTCTCGCCTGTCTCGAAATCGTAGTCCGGGTCGCGCGCGGCATAACGGGCGTGGGCCGCAGGGTGCAGCCGCTCGCCTTCGGCGGCGGTCAGGCCCTGGAAGATGCCGTAATGCCGCTCGCGCAATTGCGGCAGGGTCTTCACCTCCAGCCCCAGCCGCTCGGCCAGGCCCTGGGCGGTGTCGAGCGCCCGGCTGAGATCGCTGCTGTAGATGGCGCTGAACTGGTGATGCGCCGCGTTGTAGGCCATGGCCAGCGCCTGGGCGCGGCCGGTGGCGTTGAGCGGGATGTCGGTCTGGCCCTGGATGCGTTTTTCGAGGTTCCAGTCGGTCTCGCCGTGGCGGATGATGCAGATTCGGGTGGTCATGATTCGGCCTTGCAATAACAGGCGAAAGCATAACCTATCTGCTTTGCGCGGCCGCAGTTTGGCGATACAGTGAGACGATGAAAACCGAACTCGCCCAGGCCCTGGCCCAGATCAACCGCGTCGTCCTCGGCAAGGAGCATCAGGTGCGCCTGTGCCTGGCCTGCCTCCTGGCCCGCGGCCACCTGCTGATCGAAGACACCCCCGGCGTCGGCAAGACCACCCTGGCCCACACCCTGGCCGTCACCCTGAGCCTGCAGTTCCACCGCATCCAGTTCACCAGCGACCTGTTGCCGGCCGACCTGCTGGGCGCAGCCATCTACGATCGGGAAAGCGGCAGCTTCAACTTCCACCCCGGCCCGATCTTCGCCCAGGTGATCCTGGCCGACGAGATCAACCGCGCCAGCCCCAAGTCGCAAAGCGCCCTGCTGGAAGCGATGGAGGAAGGCCAGGTCACCATCGAGGGCGAGACCCGCGAGCTGCCCAAGCCCTTCTTCGTCATCGCCACGCAAAATCCGGTCGAGCAGGCCGGCGTCTTCCCGCTGCCGGAATCGCAGCTCGACCGTTTCCTCATGCGCATCCGTCTGGGCTATCCCGGCCACGAGGCCGAACGCGCCCTGCTCCGCGGCGAGAGCCGGCGCGACCTGCTAGCCCAGCTGGCACCCATGCTCGAACCGGCGAGCTTCATCGCCATGCAGCAGGCGGTGCAGACCCTGCACGTGTCCGAGGCCCTGCTCGACTATGTGCAAGCCCTGATCGACACTACCCGGCGCGATCTGCGCTTCGCCGGCGGCCTGTCGCCCCGCGCGGGCCTGGCCCTCTTGCATGCCGCCCAGGGCTGGGCCTATCTCGACGGTCGCGACTTCGTCCAGCCCGAGGACATCCAGACCGTGCTCGCCGCTGTAGTCGGCCACCGCCTGCACCCGGCCTCCGGCATCGAGGTGGCCGAGCCGGATTGGGCAGCGCATGTGCTGATGGAAGTCGCCATTCCCTGATGGTCCTACGCCTACCCGCCCTGCGCTTCGCCCATTTGCCCTGGCGGGCGCCGCGGCGCGAAGGTGGCGAGATCCGGCTCACCAGCCGGCGGCTTTATATCCTGCCCACCCGCGACGGTCTGCTGTTTGCCGTCCTGCTCGGCGCCCTGCTGTTGGGAGCGATGAACTACAGCCTGAGCCTGGCCTATCTGTTCACCTTCCTCCTGGCCGGCATCGGCGTGGTCGGCCTGATCAACACCCATCGCAACCTCAACGGCATCACCCTGCGCGCCGGCCATGTCGCACCGATGTTCGCCGGCCAGACCGCCCACTTCGTCCTCCACCTGGACAATCCCACCAACCTCGGCCGCTACCGCGTCGGCATCGAACATGCCGATGCCGCAACTGCATATGTCGATGTGCCGGCCCGCGCCAACGCCGACCTCATCCTCTCGCTCAGCCAAAACAGGCGCGGTTTTCACCGGCCCGGCCGCTTTGCTTTATCCACCACCTACCCGCTCGGCCTGTTCCGCTGCTGGACGGTGCTGGAGCTGGACTGGGGCGTGCTGGTCTATCCGCGTCCTGCGCCGGACAGCCTGGCCTTCCCCGGCGGTGGCGGGACCGATCAGGCCGGCCAGGAAAGCCAAGCGAGCGACGAGGAATTCGACGGCCTGCGCGAATACCGGCCGGGCGATTCCTTGAAGCGCATCGCCTGGAAGACCCTGGCCCGCGAACAGCCACCGGCGACCAAGCAGTTCGCCACCCCGGTCTCCCGCGGCCTCTGGTTCGACTGGACGGAGACGCCAGGCAGCAACACCGAGGCCAAACTCTCGCGACTCACCCGCTGGCTGCTCGACGCCGAGGCGGCGGGCCTCAGCTATGGCCTGCACCTGCCGGCGCGCGCCTTCGGCTCGGCCCGCGGCGACGCCCATCTGCGCGCCTGCCTGGAGGCGCTGGCCCGTTTCGGGGAGGGGCACTGATGAATAGTCGAACGAGTAACACCTGGATTGCCACGGAGGCGTTGCCTCCTCGCAATGACGTCATCGCGAGCCCCCGCTATGCGAGGACAAGGACCGCAAGGTCCGTGGCGATCCATGTCTTTGCCGAATAAACCCATGCGCCAGCACTACAGCCTGCCCGAACTGCTCTGGCTGGTGCTGCCGCTGGCCTTGGTGGTGGCGCCGCACGCGACCAAGCTACCGATCTGGCTCGGCCTGGCCTGGGCAGCCATCGCGCTCTGGTGCCTGCTGCGCGCCACGCGCCGGCTGCCGCTGCCGCCGCGCTGGCTGCGCATCCTGATTACCGTCGGCGGACTCGCCGCGGTGTTCACCCAGTTCGGCACCATCGTCGGCCCGCGCGCCGGTGTCGCCCTGCTGGTCTTTCTCTCGGCGGCCAAACTCTTGGAGACCGATGCCCCGCGCGATCGCACCGGCCTCGTCTTCGTCGGCTATTTCCTGCTGGTCGCCCACTTCCTGGAAGACCAGAGCCTGCTCACTGCCGCCTATATGCTGGTCGCCCTGCTGGCGCTGACCGCCTCGCTGATCGCCAGCCAGATGCCGCAGCCGAAAGCGGTCTGGCCCAAGCTGCGGCCGGCTGGCATCCTGCTCTTGCAAGCGCTGCCGCTCGCCGTGTTCCTGTTCATCCTGTTTCCCCGCCTCTCGGCCCCGCTCTGGAGCATGAAGCAGGAAAGCGTGGCCAGCACCGGCCTGTCCGAAGAGATGCGGCCGGGCGACTTCAATCGCCTGATCCAGTCGGACGAGATCGCCTTCCGCGCCAGCTTCGACACCCGCGCCATCGACCCCAAACAGCTCTACTGGCGCGGCCCGGTGCTCTGGGACTACGACGGCCGCGCTTGGCGCACGGTGCGCCGGGTGCCCTACGGCGCCGTCGAGGGCCAGGGCATCGGCCAGCCGGTAACGTACAACGTCATCATGGAACCGCACCGGCAGCACTGGCTGTTCCTGCTCGGCCTGCCCGCTGCCCTGCCAGAATTGGAAGCGGATATGCGCAGCGACTTCCTCTGGCTCGCGCGCGCCCCGGTCACCAACCGATTGCAATACAGCGTGACGGCGTGGCTCGATTACCGCTATGGCCTCGACATCAGCGATGCGGCCTGGACCCGCGCGCTCGACCTGCCCGATGACATCAACCCGCGCGCCCGCACCCTGGCCATGAGCTGGGCCAACAGCGGCCTGAGCGATGCCGCCATCGTGCAGCAGGCCCTCGACCGCTTCCGCCGCGAGCCCTTCGTCTACACCCTGCAGCCGCCCAGGCTGGGCGAACAGGCGGTCGACGACTTCCTGTTCAACACCCGGCGCGGCTTCTGCGAACACTACGCCAGCGCCTTCGTCTTCCTCATGCGCGCCGCCGGCATCCCGGCCCGGGTGGTCACCGGCTACCAGGGCGGCGAATACAACGCCGTCGGCAATTACTGGATCGTGCGCCAACGCGACGCCCACGCCTGGGCCGAGGTCTGGCTGGAAGGTGAAGGCTGGCGGCGGGTCGACCCCACCGCCGCGGTCTCGCCCGCGCGGGTCGAG
>JACAEC010000177.1 GCA_013389055.1 Hydrogenophilaceae bacterium | reverse complement strand
GCGTCGATGTCGGCCTGCTTCGACAGGTATTCCAGCAGGCGGGCACCGGCGTAGAGACCGTCGTCGAAGCCGTACCAGCGCTCCTTGAAGAAGATGTGGCCGCTCATCTCGCCGGCCAGCAGCGCACCGCTTTCCTTCATTTTGGCCTTGATGAAGGAGTGGCCGGTCTTCCACAGCGTGGGCTTGCCGCTGCGGTCACGGATCCAGTCGAACAGCTTGCGGGTCGATTTCACGTCGAAAATGATTTCGGCGCCGGGGTTGCGCGAGAGCACGTCGTCGGCGAACAGCATCAGCTGGCGGTCCGGGAAGATGATCTGACCGTCCTTGGTCACTACGCCCAGGCGGTCGCCATCGCCGTCGAAGGCCAAGCCGATCTCGGCATTGCTGGTCTTCAGGCGCGCGATCAGGTCCCGCAGGTTCTCCGGCACCGAGGGGTCGGGATGATGGTTGGGGAAGTTGCCGTCCACCTCGCAGAACATCTCTTCGACCTGGCAGCCCAAGGCGCGGTAGAGTGCGGGCGCGAAGGCGCCGGGCACACCGTTGCCGCAGTCGACGATGACGCGCATCGGCCGGGCCAGTTTCACGTCACCGACGATGCGGGCGATGTAGTCCTGGTCGACCGCCTGTTGCCGATAGCTGCCGGCGCCGCTGGCCAAATCGTTCTTTTCCAGGCGCTGGCGCAGGGCCTGGATGGTCTCGCCGGACAGGGTCTCGCCGCCCAAGACCATCTTGAGGCCGTTGTAGTCGGGCGGGTTGTGGCTGCCGGTGACCATCACGGCGGAATGGGTGCCCAGGTGATAGGCGGCGAAGTAGGTCATCGGCGTGGCGACCATGCCGACGTCGATCACGTCGATGCCGGCGGCCTGGATGCCGCGGGCCAGGGCCGCGGCCAGGCGGGGGCCGGACAGGCGGCCGTCGCGGCCGATCACGATGGCGGTCTGCTTGCGGGCGACGGCCTCGGAACCGATGGCGCGGCCGATCTGCTCGACGCCGTCCTCGGTCAGGGTCTGGTCGACGATGCCCCGGATATCGTAGGCCTTGAAGATGGAACTGCTGGGTAGTGACATGGCGATCTCCCTGGTGAATGGGGAGATTGTAACGCGTAGTGCGCAGGCCAAAAAAAAGCGGCATCGGTTGCCCGATGCCGCTGGAAAAAACCGCCATTGCGGCGGTCAGGGAGGTTCATCAAACCGTTAACACATCATAACAAATTGCAGCCGACAAATCAGTAATCAACGGCGTGCTTGAATGGTTAAATCAGACTACTTCGCTGTCCTTTTGGCGATTTATAGCATGCTAGTCGCACAGCGTCATTGTGGCGCCCCCTCAGGGCAAGCCCTAATGCAGCGACGCGCTTGAGTGTCGCGGCTCGGCCACAGCCACCACGGCCGGCGAGGCGTGATGCAGGATCAGGCGCCAACCCTGTTCAGTGTGCCGGTAGACATTGGTTGCCAGCATGGCGGGGCGGGGCTTGGCCTCGCCAATGACCTGGATGTGTTCGTAGAGCACGCTCACGGCCAGATCGGCGGATTGGCTCAGTTGCACGGGCTCTCGCGTAAAGCGCAGGCGCAGATCGGAGGCGAACACCTCTTGCCAGCTTTGGCTGACCTCGGCCAGGCCGCTGACGGCGCGGCCCATGGGGTGGATACAGGTGATATCGGGGGTGCCGTCCCATATCGGCATCATGGCCAGCGCATCGGCCTGCTCGAAAGCGGCATAAAAGGCAGCCTCGGCCGCTTGGGGCGTGTCGAAGTGAGTCGTGCTGGCAGTCTTCATCGTCTTGCTTTTCTGGCGAACGCACTCATAAAATTGAGACCTATCTATCCGGAAACGGGTCTTTGCTCCTCGTCTTGCGGCGAGGGGCGCACTGCGAGTCCATCATGTCCGATCTTACCGCCCTGCTGGAAAAATACAGCAAGCCGGGGCCGCGATATACCTCTTATCCGACGGCCCCCTATTTCCATACCGGCTTCTCCGAGCAGGATTGGCGCGCCGAACTGGCGGCCTCGCAGGACCTGAGCCGGGGGCTGTCGCTGTATTTCCATATCCCGTTTTGCGACACGCTTTGCTACTACTGCGGTTGCAATATGGTGGCGACCGGCGATTATGCCAAGGCCACGTCCTACCTCGATTACCTGGAACAGGAGATGGCGAGCGTCGCGGCCCTGGCCAACCCGGCCCGAGAAGTCAGGCAATTGCACTGGGGCGGCGGCACGCCGACCTACCTGAAGCCGGCCGAGATCCTGCGCCTGGGCCAGGCCATCCGCCAGCAGTTCAAGATTGCCGAGGGCGCCGAGATGGGGTGCGAGGTCGATCCGCGTGAACTGACCCCCGAGCACTTCCAGGCCCTGCGCGAAGTCGGCTTCAACCGGCTGTCCATGGGCGTGCAGGACCTGGACGAGCGGGTGCAGCAGGCGGTCAACCGGGTGCAGCCGGCGGCCCTGATCGACCAGGTCTACGAATGGGCCCGCCAATACGGCTTCGGCAGCATCAACATGGATCTGATCGTCGGCCTGCCGCACCAGACCGTGGCGAGTTTCGCCAAGACGCTGGACCAGGTGCTGGTCTGGGCGCCGGACCGGCTGGCGGTGTTCTCCTATGCCCACGTGCCCTGGCTGAAGAAGCATCAGAAACTGATCGACGAGACTGCCCTACCCAGCTTCGCCACCCGCCTGGAATTGCAACAACTGATCTATGACCGGCTCGGCGCCGCTGGCTATGTCAACATCGGTCTGGACCATTTCGCCAAGCCCACCGACGAGATGGTCAAGGCGCAGCAAGGCAAGACCCTGTGGCGTAACTTCCAGGGCTACACCACCCACAAGGATTGCGACATCTATGCCTTCGGCGCTTCGGCCATCAGCCAGACGCCGAATGTCTATCTGCAGAACGAGAAGAATGTGAAGGCCTATCAGGCCAAGGTCCAGGCCAGCGGCCTGGCGGTGGAGCGCGGCCTGCGCCTGACCCGCGACGACCAGATCCGGCGCGACGCCATCACCCGCATCATGTGCGACCTGGAGTTGGAGCAGGCGGAATTCGAAAAGCGCTGGGGGATTGGCTTTGCCGACTACTTCGCCGATGCCCTGGCCGATCTGCAACCCTTGCAGGCCGACGGCCTGGTCCGACTGGAGCCGGGCAGGATCAGGGTGACCGACAAGGGCCGCCTGTTCCTGCGCAATATCGCGATGTGCTTCGACGCCTATCTGAAGCAGGCGGATACCGAAAAGCCGCGCTACTCCCGTACCGTTTGAGCAGGCCTCTCGCCGGTGCGGCGCTTAATGGTGGCCGGCGACGGGGCCGCCCTTGAGCCGGTACAAGGTGCCGCAATAAGGGCAGCGGGCCTCGCCCTTCTCTTCGATCGGCAAGAACACCCTGGGGTGGGCGTTCCACACCGTCTCCGCCGGCAACGGGCAATGCAGCGGCAGGTCTTTCTCGGTGACTTCCACAACGCGCGCGGTGTGCAAGGTTTGACTCATAGCCGGTCCTCTCAAACGTGAGACAGCCAATCGGCGTGCTCGGCCGAGCGGCCATGCACGCAGTCGAAATACATGGCCTGCAGCTTGGTGGTGATCGGGCCGCGCTTGCCCTCGCCGATGGTGCGGTTGTCCAGCTCGCGGATCGGCGTCACTTCGGCGGCGGTGCCGGTGAAGAAGGCCTCGTCGGCGGAATAGACCTCGTCCCGGGTGATCCGTTTCTCGATCACGGGGATGCCCAACTCGCCGGCCAACTGGATGATGGTATCGCGGGTGATGCCTTCCAGGGCGGAGGTCAGGTCGGGCGTGTACATCTTGCCGCGGCTGATGATGAAGATGTTCTCGCCCGAGCCTTCGGCGACGAAGCCGTCGACGTCGAGCAGCAGGGCCTCGTCGTAGCCGTCGTGCTCGGCCTCGCGGTGGGCGAGGATGGAGTTCATGTAGTTGCCGTTGGCCTTGGCCTTGCACATGGT
>JACAEC010000161.1 GCA_013389055.1 Hydrogenophilaceae bacterium | reverse complement strand
CGGAGCAGCAGGTCGAAGTAGCCGCCCACGCCGGTATTCCATTTCATCGGGTACGTGGTCCAGGCACCCTCGATGCCGCTGGTCACGGTGTCGCGGCCGATGCCGCGGGTGGTGTGGTTCTGCCAGCCGAGGCCCTGCTCCTCGATGGGGGCACCTTCCGGCGCCGGGCCGAGATTGGCGGCACTGCCGTTGCCGTGGGTCTTGCCCACGGTGTGACCGCCGGCGGTGAGCGCGACGGTTTCCTCGTCGTTCATCGCCATGCGGCGGAAGGTTTCGCGCACCTGGGCGGCGGTCTTGATGGGGTCGGGCTTGCCGTTCACGCCCTCGGGGTTGACGTAGATCAGGCCCATCTGCACCGCGGCCAGTGGGTTTTCCATCGTCGACGGTTCATCGACGTTCTCGTAGCGGTTGTCGCTGGGCGCCAGCCATTCCTTCTCCGCGCCCCAATAGGTGTCCTTCTCGGGATGCCAGATGTCTTCGCGGCCGAAGCCGAAACCGAAGGTCTTCAGGCCCATGGACTCGTAGGCGATGGTGCCGGCCAGGGCGATCAGGTCGGCCCAGCTGAGCTTGTTGCCGTACTTCTTCTTGATCGGCCACAGCAGGCGGCGCGCCTTGTCCAGGTTGGCGTTGTCGGGCCAGGAATTGATGGGCGCGAAGCGCTGGTTGCCGGTGCCGGCGCCGCCGCGGCCGTCGGCGATGCGGTAGGTGCCCGCCGCGTGCCAGGACATGCGGATCATCAGGCCGCCGTAGTGGCCCCAGTCGGCGGGCCACCAATCTTGGCTGTCGGTCATCAGGGCCTTGAGGTCCTTCTTGAGCGCATCGAAGTCGAGCTTCTTGACCTCTTCCCGATAGTTGAAGTCCTTGCCCAGCGGGTTGGTCTTCGTGTCGTGCTGGTGCAGGATGTCCAGGTTCAAGGCCTTCGGCCACCATTCCATGTTCGACATACCGGCCTCGGTGGCGCCGCCGTGCATCACCGGGCATTTGCCAGTGGACTTCGTGCTATTTCCTTCCATGATGATCTCCTGTATGAAAGTCTGGTTGGGAACCCGGTTGTCGCCGGGCTTGTATTCATTCAAGACTAATATCCTTGATCCATCTAATGAATTGTCTAGAATTTAATGATCGATAACATCAATCGAACATCATGACCCTGCAAGAACTGCGTTATCTGGTGGCCTTGGCGGAAACCGGCCATTTCGGCCAGGCGGCCGAGGCCTGCTTCGTCAGCCAGTCCACTTTGTCCACCGGCTTGAAGAAGCTGGAGGACTATCTGGGCACGACCTTGTTCGACCGCAGCCTCAAGCGCATCACCCCGACGCCGATCGGCCGCGAGATCGTGGAATCCGCGCGGCTGATCCTGCAGGAGGCCGAGCGCATCCGCGATCTGGCCCGCTATGCCAAGGACCCGATGGACCGCACGGTGCATCTTGGCATCATCCCCACCTTGGGACCCTATTACCTGCCCCATGCCTTGATGCAGGTACGCAAGGCCCATCCCAAGCTCCGATTGCTGCTGCGCGAGGTGACCACGCCGCATTTGCTCACCCAGTTGCACGAGGGCAAGTTGGACGCGGGCCTGCTCGCCCTGCCGATCAATGATCCCAGCCTGGAGGTCGTGCCCTTGTTCGTGGAGCCCTTCCTCGCCGCCGTGCCGGCCGATCACCCTTTGGCCCGGGCCAAGTCGGTGAAGATCGACGATCTCGCCCAGGCCGGTCTGCTGTTGCTGGAAGAGGGCCACTGCCTGCGCGACCAGGCCTTGGATGCCTGCCGGCTGGAAGGGCTGAAGAGCGAGGAGATTCGCGCCACCAGCCTGGAGACCCTGCGTCAGATGGTGGCCATGGGCCTGGGCGTGACCCTGATCCCCACCCTGGCGGGAGCCGGCACGGGCCCCGGCAGCCGGCAAGTGGTGCTCAAGCCCATAGCCAAACCGGGCGCTTCCCGCACGGTCGGCCTGGTCTGGCGCCGTCGCTCGCCTCTGGCCTACACCATGGAGCGATTGGCCGAGACCCTGGCCAGCCGCTTGCCGCCGGATACGCTGCCGGTCAAATAGGCCGACCATCGTCCTGCTCAAAGGGCGATGAAAAACGCTCGCCTCCTTGCGGAAGCGGGCGTTGTTCAGGGTGCTCAGCCGGATGGATCAACCGAAGGGTTTCGGCTTCGGCGTATCGTTGGTCGACGGCGGCAGGATGGGCAGCTTGAAGTCGGGCTGCTTGCCGGTGAGGGTCTTCAGGAAGGCGACGATCTTGGCGATCTCCTCCTTGCTGTAGGTCCGGCCCAGTTGCAGGCGGCCCATGACGTCCACCGCTTCTTCCAAGGTCCAGGCGGCGCCGTCGTGGAAGTAGGGATAAGTCATCTCCACGTTGCGCAGGGTGGGCACCTTGAACTTCATGCGGTCGGCGTCTTTGCCGGTTAGGCCGGCCACGCCTGCCGCTTTGTTCTTGGTGTCGTATTCGGCGACCAGGCCCATTTTCTGGAAGGACTGACCGCCCATGGCCGGACCATAGTGGCAGGCGGTGCAGCCGCTGTTCTTGAACAGGTCGTAGCCCTCCTTCTCGACTTTGGTCAGGGCCTTCTTGTCGCCTTTCAGCCATTTGTCGAAGCGGGAATCCGGGGTGACCAGGGTGTCCTCGAAGGCGGCGATGGCGTCGGTGACCATGTCGATGCTGGCCTTGTCCTTGCCGAACACCTTTTTGAATTCGGCGCGGTAGGCGGGGATGGAGTTCAGCACGTCCACCGCCAGTTCATGGGTGAAGGCCATCTCGCCGGGGTTGGCGATGGGGCCGCCGGCCTGGGCCTTCAGGTCCTTGGCGCGGCCGTCCCAGAACTGGGCCAGGTTCAGGGTGGAGTTGAGTACGGTGGGTGCGTTGATCGGGCCCTGCTGCCAGTTGTGGCCGATGGAGGTCTGCAGGTTGTCGGTGCCGCCCATGGACAGGTTGTGGCAGGAGTTGCAGGAAATGAAACCCGACATCGACAGGCGGGGGTCGAAGTACAGCTTCTTGCCCAGTTCCACCATAGCGGGATTCTTGGGCTTGGCGGCCTTGATCGGTTCGATCGGCTCGGCCGCTTGCGAGCCAGTCCAGGCCAGGGGCAGGACAAGACTGAGTACGGCGGCGGCAATGGTATTCAACTTCATCTTCAGCTCCTCAATTCAGCAGGAAATGACAAAAAGAGGACCGGCTACATCAACAGCTTTGGCTAAGTCCAGGGGTTAAACCAGATATAAACATCTAAAGTATTTATAGCATTGCAGGAAGAAATTTCCATGACATGACCATTGTTTTTTTCAATGGAAGACCACCGGCCCTGCCGGGAAGGTCTGGACTCAGGTGGCTTTGCGTTGGGCCGGCGCTGTCGGACAATCCAGCCTAAGGCCAAGCAGGAATAGACAGTCATGTCGCTCACGCGATCATCCCTCCGCATTCTCATCCTCGGCGCCGCCGGCCGCGACTTCCACAATTTCAACGTGGTCTATCGCGATGATCCGGCGGTCGAGGTGGTCGCCTTCACCGCGGCGCAGATCCCCGGCATCGCCGGTCGGCGGTATCCGGCCAGCTTGGCCGGGCCGCGCTATCTGCAAGGCATCCCCATCTTCGACGAGACCGAGCTGGAGGCGATCTGCCGGCGCGAGCGGATCGATCAGGTGGTGTTCGCCTACAGCGACGTGCCGCACGAGCAGGTGATGCACCTCGCTTCGCGCGCCCTGGCCTGCGGCGCCGATTTTCTGCTGCTCGGGCCGCAGCGCACGCAGATCCAGGCGAGCAAGCCGGTCATCGCCATCAGCGCGGTGCGCACCGGCTGCGGCAAATCGCAGACCTCGCGCTATCTCTCGCATTGGCTCAAGCGGCAGGGTCTGCGCGTGGCCGTGCTGCGCCACCCCATGCCCTATGGCGACTTGGAGCAGGAGGCGGTACAGCGCTTCGCCAGCCGGGCCGACCTCGCCGCCGCCCGCTGCACGGTGGAGGAGCGCGAGGAATACGAGCCGCATATCGCGCTCGGCCATGTCGTCTACGCCGGGGTCGATTACGGCCGTATCGCCGAGGCCGCGGCGGCCGAGGCCGATCTTCTGCTTTGGGAAGGCGGCAACAACGACTTCCCCTTCCTCAAACCGGACCTGCACATCGTGCTCGTCGACCCGCTGCGGCCCGGCCACGAACTGAGCCACCACCCGGGCGAGGCGGTGCTGCGCATGGCCGACATCGCGGTGATCATGAAGACCGATTCGGCCGAGCCGGCGGCGGTGGCGGCGGTCGAGCACAACATCCGGCGCCTGAACCCTACTGCCGCGATCGTGCGTGCCGCTTCGCCGGTCAGCCTGGACGATGCGGCGGCCGTGCGCGGCAAGCGGGTTATCGTGGTGGAGGATGGACCCACCGTCACCCACGGCGGCATGGCCTGGGGCGCCGGCCTGCTGGCGGCGCGGCAGGCCGGCGCACTGGTCGTCGATCCGTGGCTTTGGGCTGCGCCGGAGATCGCGGCGGCGTTCGAGCGCTATCCCCACTTGGGGCCGGTGCTGCCGGCCCTGGGCTATTCGGCCGAGCAATTGCAGGCGCTGGCTCGGACCCTGGAGCGGGCCGAGGCCGATTGCGTGATCGCGGCCACGCCGATCGATCTGGCCGCCTTGATCCAAATCGGCAAGCCGATCGTGCGTGCCCGCTACGAATATGCCGAGGTGGAAACGCCGGGCTTGATCGGCCGGGTCGAGGCCTTCATCCGGCGCATCGGCTTGGCTGACCGTTGCGCCCAGTAAACAGGAGCGAATGACTATGTTGAGCCTGAGCGATGCCGGACTGTTTCGGCAATCAGCCTATATCGACGGCCAGTGGCTCGCCGCCGATGCCGGCGGCAGCCTGGCGGTGCACAACCCAGCCACCGGGGAGCGCTTGGGCGAGGTGCCGGCCATGGGTAAAGTGGAAACCCGCCGGGCCATCGAGTCGGCCGAGGCTGCGTTCCTTGCTTGGCGCAAGCGCCTCGCCAAGGAGCGGGCCCAAATCCTGCGCCGCTGGCACGAACTGATGCTCGCGCATCAGGACGACCTCGCCCGCATCCTGACCAGCGAGCAGGGCAAGCCGCTGGCCGAGGCGCGCGGCGAGATCGCTTATGCGGCGTCCTTCCTGGAGTGGTTCGCCGAGGAGGCCAAGCGGGTGTCGGGCACGGTGATCCCTTCACCCTGGCCCGGGCGCCGGCTGCTGACCCTGAAGCAGCCGGTCGGGGTCTGTGCCGCGATCACGCCCTGGAATTTCCCCTCGGCCATGCTCACCCGCAAGGCCGGGGCCGCCATCGCCGCCGGCTGCACGGTGGTGGCCAAACCGGCGTCGCAGACCCCGTTTTCCGCCCTGGCGCTGGCGGAACTGGCCGAGCGGGCCGGTTTGCCGCCGGGGGTGCTCAATGTGGTGACTGGGCCGGCCGAGGCCATTGGCGCGGAATTGACCGTCAACCTGACCGTGCGTCTGGTCTCCTTCACCGGTTCCACCGAGGTCGGCAAGCGGCTGATGGCCGCCTGTGCCGGTACGGTGAAGAAGGTGGCCCTGGAGCTGGGCGGCAACGCGCCCTTCATCGTGTTCGACGACGCCGACCTCGACCTCGCGGTCGAGGGGGCGCTCGCCTCCAAGTACCGCAACGCCGGCCAGACCTGTGTCTGCGCCAACCGCCTGCTGGTTCAGGACGGTGTCTACGAGGCCTTCGCCGCCAAGCTGGCAGCAGCAGTCGGCCGGCTCAAGGTAGGCGACGGCATGGCCGAGGGCGTGACCCAGGGGCCGCTGATCAACGAGGCGGCGGTCGAGAAGGTCGAGGCGCAGATTGCCGATGCGCTGGCCAAGGGCGCGAGGCTGGTCTGCGGCGGCCGGCGCCATGCCCTGGGCGGCAGTTTTTTCGAGCCGACCTTGTTGGCCGATGTGACGCCGGAGATGCAGGTCTGCCGCGAAGAGACTTTCGGTCCGGTGGCGCCCTTGCTGCGCTTCCACAGCGAGGCCGAGGCGATTGAACTGGCCAATGCAACCGAGTCCGGCCTGGCCGCGTATTTCTATGCCGGCGATCTCGGCCGTGTCTGGCGGGTGGCCGAGGCGCTGGAGTTCGGCATGGTCGGCGTCAATGCCGGCGTCATCTCGACCGAGGTGGCGCCGTTCGGCGGCGTCAAGGCCTCGGGTCTGGGCCGTGAAGGCGGCCGTTCGGGCATCGAGGAATACCAGGAAGAGAAATATGTCTGTATCGGAGGAATCGGCGATGTCTGAGACGGCGACCTTGGCCGGCGGCTGCTTCTGGTGCCTGGAGGCGGTGTACGAGCAATTGCAGGGGGTGCTGAACGTCGAGTCCGGCTATATGGGCGGTGCGCTCGAGCAGCCGACTTACGAGGCGGTGTGCAGCGGCGAGACCGGGCACGCCGAGGTGGTGCAGCTGCGCTTCGACCCGGCGGTGATCAGCTACCGGGAGATCCTCGAGGTGTTCTTCGTCATCCACGATCCGACCACGCTCAATCGCCAGGGCAACGACCGCGGCAGCCAGTACCGCTCGGCCATCTACTATCACTCGCCGGAACAGGCGGCGCAGGCCAGGGCGATCATCGAGGAACTGACGGCCGGCCAGGTCTACGCCCAGCCCATCGTCACCGAGGTGACTGCGGCCCAGACCTTCTGGAAGGCGGAGGGTTATCACCAGCACTACTACCGCAATCACCCCGGCCAGGGCTATTGCATGGCGGTGATCGCGCCCAAGCTGGCCAAGTTTCGGGCCAAGTTCCAAGACCGGTTGAAATAGGCGCTTAGTCGGGCTTGCCGCCGAACAGGTCGTCCAGGGCGCGCCGCGCGGCATCGGGCTCGGCCGGCCCGCCGGCGGAGCCGCCACCGAACAGGGCGTCGAGCTCGGAGCGGGAGCCCGCTGCCTTTGTCGGCGCGGCATAGGCTCCCGGCCTGGGCTGGAACCAGTCGCAGAAATTGGCGCGGCCCTTGTCCTTGACCTCCTCGGCCACCGGTTCCCGGCAGTGCTTGGCCTTGGCCGGGTCGTAATGGCGACACAGCCGGCAGACATGCAATTCGGCATGGCAGGCCGGGCATTCGGCCCGCCGCGAGAGCGGTTGCGGCAAGTCGTCGAGCGAGGCGCCGCACTTCCAGCAGGCCAGTCCTTCGATCATCGGGAAATTCCAATAAGTCTTTGATTAATTAGGGGAACGTTCCGGATAGGCCTGTCGCCAGGCTGGCTATCAGGGGCAATCAAGGATAAACTCTTGCCTACATTTATGGCAGTGCCAATTATTACAACAAGGCATGGCCAGATAGATAACTCTGGATGGTGGAGCCAGCGGAACGATGAATATCCTTGGGCAATTATGGCGTCGGTTCACCGACCCCCTGCAGCTCGCGCGCTACCGCAGGCAGCTCGGCCTGGCTCACCCGCATAGCTTTCAAGAGAGCGCCCATTGCTTCCGCATGCTGGTGAACTACATGCCCCAGGTGTTCTGGGTGTGGTCGCCGGATTGGCAGCGGGTCCATTACGTCAGCCCGGCCTATGAAACCGTTTGGGGTCAGTCGCGCGACAGCCTGATCGAGTCTCCCCGCTCCTGGCTGGAACGGTTGCATCCGGACGATCGCCCGGCGGTCGAAGCCGCCATCGCCCAAGACCCCGCGCAGTTGACCGAGCCCCGGCAATTGCCGAACTTCCGCTTAGTCCAGGTCGACGGCGGCATCCGCTGGATTTCGGCCTGGGCCTACCCGGTGCGCGATGACCGGGGCCGACTGCAGCGGATCACCGGCATCGCCACCGACATCACCGAATCACGCAGTACCGAAGACCGCATGCGCCAACTGAGCCGTGCCATCGAGCAGTCGGCCGAGGCGGTGCTGATCACCGACCGCAAGGGCATCATCGAGTATGCCAACCCGGCCTTCGAGAAGATGACCGGCTACAGCCAGGCCGAATTGATCGGCCAAAACCCGCGCGTGATCCAGGGCGGCAGCCACGACCCGGAGTTCTATCGGGACCTCTGGCAGACCGTGCTGTCGGGCCAGTCCTTCTTCGCCACCTTCATCAACCGGCGCAAGAGCGGTGAGATCTACCATCAGGAAGAGACCATCTCCCCGGTCATGGACGAGAAGGGCGAGATCAGCCATTTCATCTCGACCAGTCGCGACGCCACCCGCCTGGTCGAAACCCAGGAACGGCTGCACCACCTGGCCTATCACGATGTGCTGACCGGCCTGCCCAACCGCATGCTGTTCCGCGACCGTCTGGAGCAGGCCATCGCCAAGTCCCAGCGCAACAAGCAGATCGTGCCGGTGATGTTCCTCGATCTCGACAATTTCAAGGACGTCAACGACACCCTTGGCCACGCCGTCGGCGATCTGGCCTTGAAGCACTCGGCCGAGCGACTGGGCAAGCTGGTCCGCCAGGGGGATACCATCGCCCGGCTCGGTGGTGACGAGTTCATCATCCTGTTCGAAGGCATGACCCAGATCGAAGAAGTGTCCGCTCGCGCCGCGGCCATCGTCGAGGCCTTCTCGCAGCCGTTCCAGGTCGAGCGTCATGAAGTCTTCCTCGGCTGCAGTGTTGGCATTGCGGTCTACCCCAACGATGCCGACACCATCGACGACCTGTTCCGCGCCGCCGATACCGCGATGTATCGGGCCAAGGAGCGCGGTCGCTCCAACTACCAGTTCTTCACCGCGGAGATGGCCGCCAAGGTGATGCAGCGGGTCAGCCTGGAGCGTGCCTTGCGCCAGGCCATGGAGAACGACGAGTTCACCGTTCATTACCAGCCCCGGGTGGCGCTACCCTCGGGTATCCCGACCTCGCTGGAGGCCTTGCTGCGCTGGGAGCGCCCAGGTCACGACTACATGTCGCCGGCGGAGTTTGTCTCGGCCCTGGAAGACACCGGCCTCATCGTGCCGGTGGGCAAGTGGCTGATGGACAAGGCCTGCGCCCAGGTGCGCGAGTGGCACGACAAGGGCCTGCCGGTCGGCGTCGCGGTGAACGTATCGTCCCGCCAGTTCTGGGATACCAGCCTGGCCGACAACGTCGCCCGCTGTCTGGAGACCTACCAGCTGGAGCCGCGCTGGCTGGAACTGGAGATCACCGAGAACCTCCTGCTCGAGCAGTCGGACCGGATCATGACCACCTTTGGTGCCTTGGAGGAGTTGGGCATGCGCATCGCCATCGATGACTTCGGCACCGGCTTCTCGTCGATGAGTTATCTCAAGCGCCTGCCCATCCTGGTGCTGAAGATCGACCGTTCCTTCGTGCGCGACATCCTGACCGACCCCGAGGATATGGCCATCGCCAGCGCCATCGTGTCGCTCGGTCGAACCTTGGGATTGACCGTGGTGGCCGAGGGCGTCGAGTCCGAGGCGCAGTTGCAGGCCCTGTTGCCGCTCGGCTGCGACGAAGGCCAGGGCTACTATTTCGCCAAGCCCATGGATGCCGTCACTGCAGAGGCTTGGCTGCGCGAGCGCTTGCAGCCGATTGAAAACGCCAAGCGGCGGTATCTGGTTTAAGAGCCTATTTCAGTAGGGCTCATACCCCGCGCCGCCAAGCGCCCGCAGGCGGGCGGCCCTTCGGGTTGCAGCCAGGATCGGCGTCTGCGGCGCGCCTTGCATCCATCCGATCCTGGCT
>JACAEC010000071.1 GCA_013389055.1 Hydrogenophilaceae bacterium | reverse complement strand
GCCGCGCCGAGGATCGCGCCGCCCTAGCCGTGGTCCTTCGCTTCCTTGCGGTTGTACGCGTAGGGCACGTCGCGGCCGGTGCGCGCCAGGGCCATCGCGGTCGCGGCGACGAGCACGATCCCCTTGTAGGCCGGCCCGAAGACCATGTCGAACGCGATCCCGGAGCGCAGGATCGCGTCTGCGTAAAATTCCGCGAGACGGTCGAGGCGTGCGCCGGTGTTGAACAGTCCCGCGTTGAAGAAGTAGGGCGTGGACCTGCCGGATTTCGTCACGAAGGTGCCGAAACGCAGCACTCCGTTGGCGATGCAGAAGCGGATGAACGCCGCGCGGTGATCGGTCACCGGCGCGGGTCCGAGGTTGTCTGATTTATCTCCACGATTCAACATGTTACGCGTGATCACGCTCAACCTCAACGGCATCCGCTCGGCGGCGGCCAAGGGATACCTCGCCTGGATCGTGCGACAAAAGGCCGATTGCGTATGCATGCAGGAGATCAAAGCACAACAAACCGATCTGCCAAAGGCAATCCTCATGCCAGGCAGACTGAAAGGGCACTTCGACTTTGCCCACAAGAAGGGCTACAGCGGGGTCGGCATGTACTGCGCCCGGGAGCCCGACGCGGTGACGGCCGGGTTCGGCAGCCGCGAGTTCGACCCCGAGGGGCGTTTTCTGCGCGCCGACTTCGGGAAGCTCTCGATCGTCTCGCTTTACCTGCCGTCGGGCTCCAGCTCCGCGGAGCGACAGCAGGCGAAGTTCCGCTTCATGAAGGCGATCATGCCGGTGCTGCGGCAGCTCGCCGGGAGCGGGCGCGAGTTCATCCTGTGCGGCGACTGGAACATCGCGCACAAGGAGATCGACCTTCGCAACTGGCGCGCCAACCAGAAGAACTCGGGTTTCCTGCCGGAGGAGCGTGCGTGGCTGACCGAGGTGTTCGATGCCGCCGGCTGGGTGGACGTGTTCCGCCGGCTCGATCCGCGCCCGGAGCAGTACACCTGGTGGTCGAACCGCGGCCAGGCGTGGGCGAAGAACGTCGGCTGGCGCATCGACTACCAGATCGCGACGCCGGGCATCGCGGCCAAGGCGCGGGCCGCCTCGGTCTACAAGGCGGAGAGATTCTCCGATCATGCGCCCTTGATCGTCGACTACGCCGCCGAACTCTGATGCCGCAATCCTTCGCCGCCTTCCACCGCCTGGCCGCCGTTCTCTTTCTCGGCTTCGCTTCTGGATTACCGCTGTCGTTGACCGGCCAGGCCATGCAGGCCTGGCTCTCGGTCGACGGGGTCGACATCGCGACCATCGGCTTTCTCGGCCTGGTCGGCGTGCCCTATACCTTCAAGTTCCTCTGGGCGCCGCTGATGGACCGCTTCGAGCCGCCGCTTTTGGGCCGCCGGCGCGGCTGGCTGGTGCTGAGCCAACTCGGCCTGGCCGCGGCCCTGTTCTGGATGGCCGGCCTGTCGCCCAGCGGCGCGCCCGGCCTGTTCGCGCTGGCCGCCCTCGCCATCGCCTTTCTTTCCGCCTCGCAGGACGTGGTGATCGACGCCTACCGCACCGATGTGCTCGATCCCCGCGAGCGCGGCCTGGGCGGTTCGCTCTCGGTGTTCGGCTATCGGCTGGCGATGATCCTGGCCGGCGGCGTCGCCCTGATCTGGGCCGAACAGTGGGGCAGCTGGGCCAAGGTCTATCAGGTCATGGCCGGCATCATGCTGGCGGCGGCCGGCGTCTCACTGCTCACCCTGCCCCGGGTCAGCAGCGCCTCGAAGCCCTTGGCCTCCGACCCGAAAAGAGAACTCATCGGCTTCGCCGCCATGATCGCCGGCGTGGTCGTCGGCTGGTTCCTCGGCCGCGGCCTGCTCGGCCTGCTCGGTCTGGACGCGGCCGACCCGAACAAGTGGATTCAATTGCTCTTCATCCTGGCCGGCATCGCCGGCGCCCTGCCCCTGGCCTGGTGGGCCGCGCGTCGGGTCGGCTTCGAGACCCTGAACCGCTCGCTCGACAGCTATTTCACGCAGCCGGCCGCCTGGGCCTTGCTCTTGCTGATCGTGCTCTACAAGCTGGGCGATGCCTTCGCCGGCACCCTGACCACGCCCTTCCTGATCAAGGGCATGGGCTTTTTGCAGTCCGAGGTCGGCATCGTCAACAAGGTGATCGGCATCTGGCTGACCATCTTCGGGGCGCTGGCAGCCGGCGCGCTGATGTTGCGCATCAACCTGTATCAGGCACTGCTGGCCTTCGGCGTTTTGCAGTTGGTGTCCAACCTGGGCTTCTGGCTGCTGGCCGTTTCCGGCAAGGGGGCCTGGGGCAGTTTCATGTTGCCGCCGTTCGATCTGGGCTTCGTCGCGCTCGATCAGGCCACCGAGATCGACGGCCTGTTGATGGCCGCCATCGCCTTCGAGAACGTCTCCAGCGGCATGGGCACCGCCGCCTTCGTCGCGCTGTTGATGGGCCTGTGCAATCACCGCTACACCGCCACCCACTACGCCCTGCTCTCGGCCCTGGCGGCGGTCGGCCGCATCTACGTCAGCCCCCTGTCCGGCGTGCTGTCGGAGGCCATCGGCTGGCCGATGTTCTTCGTCTTCTCGGTGGCCGCCGCCGTGCCCGGCCTGGGCATGGTCTGGTGGATGCGGGGGACGATTTTGCGTTTGGGCGAGAAAAGGTAGGTTCCGCGCCTGCGCGGACAGCCGCCGATAGCTGCGGCTAGTCCTGTTTTTCCTTGTAGCCTGTCACCATCGCCCGCGCCAGGTTCTCGCGATGCAGACGGCTGGCGACCACGACCCCGGCGATGTGAATGAACACCAGGGCCAGGGTCAGATTCGATAGCACCTCGTGCACCTCTTCCCAAAATTCTTCGCCCGCCTCGTCGGCCCCACCCGCCTCGTCCGCCTTGGCCGGCGCGATGATGGCGGGCACCCGGGCCAACGGCCCTTTGCCCTCTTCGATGGCATAGAGCTTGAGTCCGCTCCAGCAGGCGCCGAACAGGCTCAGCAACAACAAGACGATCATCCAGCCGCCGATGGGGTTGTGGCCGAGGTAGTGGATGGGTTTGCCGGCCATCAGCGCGCGTGCATAGCGCAGTGTCGCCGTCGGACCGTAGAGGAAATCGCTGAAACGCGCGTGCTTGGTACCGAGAAAGCCCCAGACCAGGCGGAAGCCGATGAGGCCGAGCACGCCATAGCCGGCATAGGCATGCAGCGCTTCGCTTTCCTCGCCGCTCAGGTAGGCAACGGCGAACAGCACGACCAGCGCCCAGTGGAAAAGGCGGACGGCAGGATCCCAAACCTTGATGCGATTGGCTGCCATCGCGACTCCCTGATCAGGTATTGCCCGACTGGACAGGCCGCTTACTCGAAGAAGCCCTTGGACAGCAGCTCCATGGTCAGCACCCGATAGTCGTGGGCGCCGGTGGAGTCGGCAGCGTAGGCGAAGATATCCATGCCGTGGGCCGGGCTCTCGGCCAGGGCCAGGTCGTCGGCGATCTTGGCCTCGGTCAGCTCTTCTTGATAGCGCTGCTTGAGGGTGGCCAGGGCATCGCGGCACTGCGGCTTGTCCTCGGCATAGCGGGTGATCACCATGCGCCGCTCGATCGGCCGGCCGAGCGGCTTTTCCAGCACGCGCAGGGCGATCTCGGTGCGATGCAGGCCTTGCATCGCCAGGTAATCGGAGGTGACTGGGATCAGGACGCGGTCGGCGGCGAACAGGGCATTCAGGGTCAGCACCGACAGGGCCGGGGCGCAATCCATCAGCACCGGGCTGTTGTCGCCGCCCAATTGGTTGAGGCCGTTGCGCAGCTTGGCGGCCACGCCCTTGACGCCGCCCAACATGGAATCGACCTTGGCCAGGTCCGGGTGGCCGGGAATGATGCGCAGGCCGTTGGGCAGTTTCCGCACCAGGCCGGCCAGCGGCTTGTCGTGCAGGAAATAGGCCGAGGCGCAGACATGACCCGGCAGGTTCTTCAGGCCCAGGGCCAGGCTAAGGTGGGCCTGGGGGTCGAGGTCGATCAGGATGGGCTGGCGCTCCAACATCACCAGCGCGGCGGCCACATTGAGGGTGGTCGTGGTCTTGCCGACCCCGCCTTTTTGGTTGAAGACCGCAACGACTGCCATGGTGTCTCCTCCTCTACTCGACCGTCACGGATTTCGCGAGGTTCCGGGGTTTATAGTTTCGGCCGGCCGCAAATGCGGCCTTAACCTGTCGGTTAGCCTTCACTGCAAGCCCCGCCCCGTGTTCCCAAGCAATGCCATACCGATCGATCACTCCACGGTAACCGACTTGGCCAGATTGCGGGGCTTGTCAACATCGGTGCCTTTGACCAATGCCGCATGATACGCCAACAACTGTACCGGGATGGCATGGACCACCGGCGACAGCACGCCGACATGGCGCGGCGTGCGGATTACGTGCACGCCCTCGGAGTCGGTGAAATGACTGTCGAGATCGGCGAAGACGAACAGCTCGCCGCCGCGCGCCCGCACCTCCTGCATGTTGGACTTCACCTTTTCCAACAGGGTGTCGTTGGGCGCGATCACCACCACCGGCATGTCGGCATCCACCAGCGCCAGCGGGCCGTGTTTCAGCTCGCCGGCCGGATAGGCCTCGGCGTGGATATAGGAAATCTCCTTGAGCTTGAGCGCCCCCTCCAGCGCGATAGGATAGTGCAGGCCGCGGCCGAGGAATAGGGCATGCTGCTTGGCGCCGAAACGCTCGGCCCAGCGCGCAATCTGCGGCTCCAGGTTGAGGGCGTGCTGGACGCTGCCGGGCAGATGGCGCAGGGCGTCGAGATAACCGGCCTCCTGCTCGTCGTTGATGCGGCCGCGTTGCTTGGCCAGGGTGACTGCCAGGATGAACAGGGCGACCAGCTGGGTGGTGAAGGCCTTGGTCGAGGCGACGCCGATCTCGGCGCCGGCCCGGGTATAGAAGACCAGGCGGGAGGCGCGCGGGATGGCGCTCTCCTGCACGTTGCAGATGGCCAGGGTGTGCGCATGACCCAGGCTCTTGGCGTATTTCAGGGCCTCCAGGGTATCCAGGGTCTCGCCCGACTGGGAGATGGTGACCACCAGGTGCTGGGGGTTGGCCACCGCCGGGCGGTAGCGGTATTCGCTGGCGATTTCGACCTGGCAGGGCAAACCGGCGATGGCCTCGATCCAGTAGCGAGCGACCGAGCCGGCATAGTAGCTGGTGCCGCAGGCCAGTATCTGCACCCCTTCGGTCCGTTCCAGCACGGCGCCGGCACCCTCGCCGAACAGGGCCGGGCTGAAGCCTTCGTCGAGCACCGCCTCGATGGTGTCGGCCAGGGCGCGCGGCTGCTCGTGGATCTCCTTCTGCATGAAGTGGCTGTAGGGGCCGAGCTCGAGCGAGGCGATGGAGACATCGCTGACGTGTTCCTTGCGTTCCACCGCATGGCCGGCCTGATCGTGGATGACGATGCCCTCGCGGCGCACGGCGACCACGTCGCCCTCTTCCAGATAGACCACCCGGCGGGTGCTGGAGAGCACGGCGGAGACGTCGGAGGCGATCAGGTTCTCGTGTTCGCCGCGGCCGATCAGCAGGGGGCAGCCCATGCGAGCACAAATCATCAGATCCGGCTGGTCGAGGGCGACTACGGCGATGGCATAGGCACCGACCAGTTCGCGCACGGCGGCCTCGACCGCGGCGAACAGGTCATGGCTCTGTTGATAGCGCTGGTGCACCAGGTGGGCGATGACTTCGGTGTCGGTCTGCGACTCGAAGACATAGCCCTGCTGCTTGAGTTCGGCCCGGATGTTCTCGTGATTCTCGATGATGCCGTTGTGCACCACGGCGATGAGGCCGCCGGAGACATGGGGATGGGCGTTGGGCTCGGTCACCCCGCCATGGGTGGCCCAGCGGGTGTGGCCGATGCCGATCTGGCCGGACAGGCCTTCGGCCGCTGCGGCCGATTGCATCTCGCTCACCCGGCCGACCCGGCGCACCCGCTTGATCTCGCCGTCGAGCACGGCGATGCCGGCCGAATCGTAGCCGCGGTATTCCAGGCGTTGCAGGCCCTCGATCAGCAGGGGCACCACGTTGCGTTCGGCGATGGCGCCGACGATGCCGCACATTTCAGCGTTCCTCTTTCATCTTTTTCGTTGGCCGCTTCCAACCGGCGATGGTCACGGCCTTGGCGCGGGCGACGGTCAACTCGCCGGCCGGCGCGCTCTTGCTGATGACCGAACCGGCGCCGATGGTGGCCGCCGCACCGATCCGAACCGGCGCCACCAGCACGCAATTCGAGCCGATCGAGGCGTTGTCTTCGATATCGGTATGGTGCTTGTTGGCGCCGTCGTAGTTGGCGGTGATGGTGCCGGCGCCGATGTTGACCTTGCTGCCCACGCTGGCATCACCGACATAGGACAGGTGATTGATCTTGGAATTGAAGCCGACCTGGCTGTTCTTCAGCTCGACGAAGTTGCCGATATGGGTCTGCTCGGCCAGCTCGGTGCCGGGGCGGATGCGCGAATAGGGGCCGACCCGGCTTCCGGCGCCGATGCGGGCGCCCTCAATGTGGGAGAACGGCAGGATCTCGGCCCCGGCCGCCACCTCGACGTTGTTCAGCACGCAGTTGGCGCCGATCTTGACGCCATCGGCCAGTTGCACCCGACCCTCGAACAGGCAGTTGATGTCGATGATCACATCGCGACCGCAAGTCAGTTCGCCGCGGATGTCGATCCGCTTGGGATCGAGCAGGGTCACGCCCTGAACCAGCAAGGCCTCGGCCAGGTTGTGCTGATGGGTGCGCTCCAGTTCGGCCAGCTGCGCCCGGCTGTTGACGCCGAGCACCTCCCACATCGCGGCCGGGTGGCAGGGCAGGATCGGTACCTGCTCGGCCGCGGCCATGGCGATGATGTCGGTCAGGTAGTACTCGCCCTGGGCATTGTCGTTGGACAGGCGCTTGAGCCATGCCGTCAATCTCTTGGCCGGCAGGGCCATGATGCCGGTGTTGACCTCGTGGATCGCCAGTTCCTCGGCGCTGGCATCCTTGTGTTCGACGATGCGCTCGACGCCACCTTGGCTGTTGCGCACGATACGGCCATAACCGGCCGGATTGGCCAGGCGCACGGTGAGCAAGGCGACCGCGCCCTCGCGGGCGAGCGCCACCATCTCTTGCAGGGTCTCGGCCCGAATCAGCGGCACGTCGCCGTAGAGGATGAGGACCACGGCCTCGGGGTTCAAGCGCGGCGCCGCCTGCTGCACGGCATGGCCGGTACCGAGTTGGGGTTCCTGCATGACCCAGATCAGTTCGTCGCGGCCGACCGCCTGAGGCAGGGCGTCCCCGCCATGGCCGTAGACCACGCAGATGCGCTCGGGCGCCAATCGATCGGCCGCCGCGATGACGTGCCCGATTAGGGGGCGGCCGGCCAGTGGATGGAGCACCTTGGGCAGGTCGGAGTGCATCCGGGTGCCCTTGCCGGCGGCAAGAATGACGACGTTAACAGGTGGGGTCATGGCTTCTTTAATAACGCATAAGGACTGCGCGCTTGGGCCAGAAGTATAAACAAATCGCTTTACCCGCGCGGGGCCGGCAATAAAAAAGGCAGCCTGGAGGCTGCCTTTTTCGGATGGCTTCGATTCCCGATCAAGCCTTACTTCCGCCGGCGCAGCTTTTCGATGGCTTGCAACTGGGCAACGGCCATCGCCAGCTCGGCCTCGGCCTGGGCGTACTCCATGGCCGAGGTCCGGTTGGCCATGGCCTCTTCGGCGCGCTGCTTGGCCTCTTGGGCACGGGCCTCATCCAGGTCGGCGCCGCGCACGGCGGTGTCGGACAGGATGGTCACCACATGCGGCTGCACCTCGAGAATGCCGCCGGAAACGAAGATCAGGTCTTCGGTGTCTTCCTGCGGCCGCTTGATGCGGACCGAGCCGGGCTTGATGCGGGTGAGCATCGGGGCGTGACGGGGATGGATGCCCACCTCGCCCATCTCGCCGGGGACGATCACATACTCCGCCGAACCGGCGTAGATGGATGCCTCCGCACTCACGATGTCGACATGGATAGTCATAGCCATAATTCAGTTCCGAGTGATGAGTAACGAGTTTCGAGTTAGAGGCCGATCCGGCTGGCACTCATTACTATTGACTCGTCACTCGTTACTGTTATTGGAGAGTCTTGGCCTTCTCGATCGCCTCGTCGATGGTGCCGACCATGTAGAAGGCCTGTTCGGGCAGGTGGTCGTATTCGCCTTCGACGATCGCCTTGAAGTTGGCGATGGTGTCTTTCAGCGAGACGTACTTGCCGGGGGCGCCGGTGAAGGCCTCGGCCACGAAGAAGGGCTG
>JACAEC010000160.1 GCA_013389055.1 Hydrogenophilaceae bacterium | reverse complement strand
GCGCGGGGCGGGCTCTGCGCGGGAACGACGGTATCGAATCAATCCGCACCTTCTTGCCGATTTTCAGGCCGGCCACAGCGGCGGCTCGTCCATGGCGGCGACCTGCTCGCGCAGCTCCAGGATGTGGTCCTGCCAGTAGCGCTGGCTGTTGAACCAGGGGAAGGCGGCGGGGAAGGCCGGGTCCTGCCAGCGCCGGGCCAGCCAGGCGGCGTAGTGGATCAGGCGCAGCGTGCGCAGGGCCTCGATCAGGTGCAGCTCGCGGTTGTCGAACTCCATGAAGTCCTCGTAGCCGGCCAGCACGTCGGCCAGTTGCCGCACGCGCTCCTCGCGCTCGCCCGACAGCAGCATCCACAGGTCCTGCACCGCCGGGCCCATGCGGCTGTCGTCGAAGTCGACGAAGTGCGGGCCGTCGTCGGTCCAGAGCACGTTGCCCATGTGGCAGTCGCCGTGCAGGCGGATTTGCGCAACCTCGCCGGTGCGGCCGAAGGCGCGGCGCACGCCGTCCAGGGCTTGCTCTACCACCGAGCGGTAGGCGTCGAGCAGGTCGGCCGGCAGCCACTTGCCGGCGAGCAGAAAGGCGCGCGGCTCCTCGCCGAAACTGGCGATATCCAGCGTGGGCCGATGCTCGAAGCGACTGAGGGCGCCGACCGCATGGATGCGGCCGATGAAGCGGCCCATCCATTCCAGGGTGTCGGGATCGGACAGCTCCGGCACCCGGCCGCCGCGGCGCGGATACACGGCGAAGCGGAAGCCGCCGTGACGGTGCAGGCTGGCACCATTGATGACCAGGGGCGCGACCACGGGGATTTCGCGCTCGACCAGTTCCAGGGTGTAGGCGTGCTCCTCCAGGATGGCCTCGTCGCTCCAGCGGCCGGGCCGGTAGAACTTGGCCACCACCGAGCCGCCGTCCTCCAGCCAGAGCTGATAGACGCGGTTCTCGTAGCTGTTGAGGGCGAGCTGCCGGCCGTCGCCGCGCAGGCCGACGCTGTCCAAGGCATCGAGCACTGCGTCCGGGCTGAGGTCGGCATAGGGGGCGGTCGTTTCCATGGCCGCCATTGTAGTGGCAGCCGCTGGCGCGCAGTGCGGCTATTCGCTCGGCACCGCGATGGGTTGGGCACTCCAGATCTGCACCGCGTAGTCGCTGATGGTGCGGTCGGCCGAGAATTTGCCCATGTGGGCGACGTTGAGGATGGCCTTGCGCGTCCAGGCATCCGGGTCCCGGTAGAGGGCATCGACCGACTGCTGGCAGGCGATGTACGAGGCGTAGTCGGCCAGCAGCAGATACTGGTCGCCGCCCTGGGTCAGGGCATCGAAGATCGGTTTGAACCGCCCCCGATCGTCCGGCGCGAAATAACCGTCGCGGATCATGTCCAGCGCCTGCCTGAGCTCGGCATCGGCGTGGTAGTAGTCCCAGGGGTTGTAGCCCGATGCGCGCAGCCGCGCCACCTCTTCCGTGGTCAGGCCGAAGATGAAGAAGTTCTCCGCGCCCACCTCCTGGCGAATCTCGATATTGGCGCCGTCCAAAGTGCCGATGGTGAGCGCGCCGTTCAAGGACAGCTTCATGTTGCCGGTGCCCGAGGCCTCGGTGCCGGCGGTGGAGATCTGCTCCGACAGGTCGGCGGCGGGGATGATCAATTCGGCGTTGGACACGTCGTAATTGGGCAGGAACACCAGCTTGAGCCGATCTTTCACCACCGGGTCGTTGTTCACGATGTCGGCCACGTCGTTGATCAGCTTGATGATGCGCTTGGCCTGCTGGTAGCCGGGCGCGGCCTTGCCGGCGAAGATCACCGTGCGCGGCACGCAGTCGCCGCCGGCGCGCAAGCGGTTGTACAGGGTGATCACGTGCAGCACGTTGAGCAGCTGCCGCTTGTATTCGTGGATGCGCTTGACCTGCACGTCGAACAAGGAATCCGGGTCGACCTGGATCTGCAGGCGCTGCTCGATCACCTCGGCCAGGCGCGCCTTGTTCGCGCGCTTGACCTGGGCGAACTCGGCGCGGAACTCGGCGTCGTCGGCCAGCGGCACCAGGCGCCGCAGCTGGCTCAGGTTCTTCAGCCAGCCCTGGCCGATGTGCTTGCTGATCAGGGCCGACAGGCCCGGATTGGCCTGGTTCAGCCAACGCCGGGGCGTGATGCCATTGGTCATGTTGATGATCTTGTCCGGACACATCTGATGGAAGTCGGCGAAGATGGTGTCCTTCATCAGCTGGGTGTGCAGCTCGGCCACGCCGTTGACCTTGTGGCTGCCGACGATGGCCAGGTGCGCCATGCGGATGCGCCGGCCGCGGCTCTCGTCGATGATCGACATCCGCGCCCAGCGCGCCGGGTCGTCCGGGTAGCGGTGCATCACCTCCTTCAGGAAGCGGTGGTTGATCTCGTAGATGATCTGCAAATGGCGCGGCAGGATCTTCTCGAACAGATCGACCGGCCAGGTCTCCAGGGCCTCCGGCATCAGGGTGTGGTTGGTGTAGGCGAAGGTGCGGGTGGTGATGTCCCAGGCGTGCTCCCAGTCCAGGCCGTGCTGGTCGACCAGCACCCGCATCAGTTCGGGGATGGCGATCGAGGGATGGGTGTCGTTGAGCTGGATCGCCACCTTGTCCGGCAGCGCGTCGAAGCCCGGATGGTGCTTGTTGTGGCGGGCCAGGATGTCCTGCAGCGAGGCGCAGACGAAGAAGTATTGCTGCTTCAGCCGCAGCTCGCGGCCCATCTCGGTGGTGTCGTCCGGATAGAGCACCTTGGACAGGTTCTCCGACTCGTTCTTGTCCTCCACCGCCTTGATGTAGTTGCCCTCGTTGAAATAGCGCAGGTCGAAGTCGCGGCTGGCCTTGGCCGCCCACAGCCGCATGTTGTTCACCGTGTTGGTGTCGTAGCCGGGGATGGGATAGTCGTAGGCCATGGCCATGACGTCGTCGGTGTCCACCCAGTGGAAGCGCGGGTTGCCGTGCTCGTCGGCATAGTTCACCACGCGGCCGTGGAACTTCACCTGATACAGCATCTCCGGCCGGGGGAATTCCCAGGGGTTGCCGTAGCGCAGCCAGTTGTCCGGGTGCTCGACCTGATAGCCGTTCTCGATGCGCTGGGTGAACATGCCGTATTCGTAGCGGATGCCATAGCCATAGCCGGGGATGCCCACGGTGGCCATGGAGTCGAGGAAGCAGGCGGCCAGCCGGCCCAGGCCGCCGTTGCCCAGGGCGGCGTCGAATTCCTGTTCGCGGATGCGTTCCGGGTCCAGATCGAGCGAGCCGATCGCCTGCTTGAAATTGTCCTGGCAGCCGGTGTTGAGGATGGCGTTCATCAAGGTGCGGCCCATCAGGAACTCCATCGACAGGTAATACACCCGCTTGGCGTCCTGCTGGTAGTAGCTGCGCATGGTCTTGATCCAGTTCTCGGTCAGCCGCTCGCGCAAGGCGTAGGCGGCGCTGTAGAACCAGTCGCGGTCGGTCGCGGTGAGCGGGTCCTTGCTGATGGAATAGATCAGGTGGCCGGTGAGCGAGCAGCCGATCGAATGGGCATCCATGCTCAGCGGCGGCAGCTTGGGCATGGCGATCTGGCTCGGCTTGTTTTTCATCGAGTTCTCCCTGCGGCGGTGTCACCAGCATAGACCGGCCGACCGGCAGCCACAAGCGAGGACGCCGGGGCGCGTACAATCGCGCCATGCTCAGCCCGCAAGACTATGCCCGCTTCCAGCGCGTGCGCTGGACCGTCTACGCCCTGCTCGTGGTGTCCTACATGCTGGTCTACTTCCACCGCATGGCGCCCGGCGTGGTGGCGGCCGACCTGATGCAGGCCTTCCACACCACCGGCGCCCAGCTCGGCTCGCTGGCCGCCATGTACTACTACGTCTACACCGCCATGCAGCTGCCCTCCGGCATCCTGGCCGACACCCTGGGGCCGCGCATCAGCGTCACCGTCGGCGCCGTGGTCGCCGGCGTCGGTTCCATCCTGTTCGGCCTGGCGCCCGATCTCGCCACCGCCTCGGCCGGGCGCTTCCTGGTCGGCCTCGGCGTCTCGGTCGTCTTCGTCGGCCTCATGCGCTCCAACACCGTGTGGTTCAGCGAGCGGCGCTACGGCCTGGTCAGCGGGCTCACCCTGTTCCTCGGCAACCTCGGCTCCATCCTCGCCGCCGGGCCGCTGGCCGCGCTGCTCCTGTGGTTTTCCTGGCGCAACGTCTTCGTCGCCGCCGGCCTTGCCTCGCTGCTGCTGGCGCTCTTGACCTTCCTGTTCGTGCGCAACCGGCCGGAGGACGCCGGCTTTCCCTCGGTCCGCGCCATGGCCGGCGAGGCCGAGCACGCGCTGAGCGAGCGCCACTGGTGGCACGACCTCAAGGCCGTGCTCGGCAACCGCAAGGTCTGGCCCGGCTTCTGGGTCAACTTCGGCGTCACCGGCAGCCTGTTCGCCTTCGCCGGCCTCTGGGGCGTGCCCTTGATGCGCGACCTGTTCGGCCTCACCCGCGGCGAGGCCTCGCTCTACACCACCGCCGCCCTGGCCGGCTTCGCCGTCGGCACCTTCTTCATGGGCTGGCTGTCAGACCGCCTGCACCGGCGCCGGCCGGTCATCCTCGGCGCCGGCCTGTTGTCCTGCCGACGTCCCCCCGGTTTTCAGTAGCGCGGGGCTTTAGAGTCCGGGGTTAATGTAGCCGATTTCTCGGCCAGTTGTCTGGCATAGGCCGACGGCGTCAGCCCACCCAGTG
>JACAEC010000166.1 GCA_013389055.1 Hydrogenophilaceae bacterium | reverse complement strand
GTGCACAAGTTGGAGCTGTGCACCACGCCGACATGCTGCTGCGGGCTGCGGATGTTGCACGGGTCCTTGAAGGTGATCCAGGGGTGGCCGGTCTCGAACAGCATGCTCAACATTTTCCGCCACAGGTTGACGGCGGGCATTTTCTTGAAGTGCTTGATCTCGCCGCGCGCGGCTTTCTCTTCGTAGCGGGTGTAGGCCTCCTCGAAGGCCTTGCCGTACTTGTCATGCAAATCGGGGCAGTCGTTGGGGGAAAACAGGGTCCAGTCGCCGTTTTCCATCACGCGCTTCATGAACAGGTCGGGAATCCAGTTCGCGGTGTTCATGTCGTGGGTGCGGCGGCGGTCGTCGCCGGTGTTCTTCCTGAGTTCGAGGAATTCCTCGATGTCCATGTGCCAGGTTTCCAGGTAGGCGCACACCGCGCCCTTGCGCTTGCCGCCCTGGTTCACCGCCACGGCGGTGTCGTTGGCCACCTTGAGGAAGGGCACGATGCCTTGCGACTTGCCGTTGGTGCCCTTGATGTAGGCGCCCAGGGAGCGCACGCGGGTCCAGTCGTTGCCCAGGCCGCCGGCCCATTTCTGGAGCATGGCGTTTTCCTTGATCGACTGGTAGATGCCGTCGAGGTCGTCGGGCACCGTGGTCAGGTAGCAGGAAGACAACTGGCTGTGGCGGGTGCCGGCGTTGAACAGGGTGGGCGTGCTCGACATGTAGTCGAAGCTGGAGAGCACGTTGTAGAACTCGATGGCGCGCTCTTCGCGGTTGATCTCGTTCAGCGCCAGGCCCATGGCCACGCGCATGAAGAAGGCCTGGGGCAGCTCGATGCGGTGCTCGTGGATGTGCAGGAAGTAGCGGTCGTACAGGGTCTGCAGGCCGAGGTACTGGAACTGCAGGTCGCGCTCGGCGTTCAGCGCAGCGCCCAAGCGGGCCAGGTCGTATTGCATCAGGCGCTCGTCGAGCAGCTCGGCCTCGATGCCCTGCTTGATGTAGAGCGGGAAATATTCGGCGTAGCGGGTGGCCATTTCGGCGTGGGCCACTTCTTCGCCCAGCACCTCGCGGCGGATGCTGTGCATCAGCAGGCGGGCGGTGACCAGGCTGTAGTCGGGGTCGTTCTCGATCTGCGAGCGGGCGGAGAGGATGAGCGACTTGCGCACCTCGTCCATGGGCACGCCGTCGTAGAGGTCGCGCACCGTGGCGTTGAGGATGGGCTCGGCGCTGACCTCGGCCAGGCCGGCACAGGCCGACTGGACCAGGGCGGTGAGCTGGTCGAGGTCGAGCGGCTTGCGCTCGCCGTTCTCGGTGCAGAACAGGGCGTGGTCCTTGACCTGCTCCTGCTTCTGCTTGGCGCGCTCCTCGGAACGGCGCTCGCGGTAGAGCACATAGGCGCGGGCGACTTCATGCTCGCCCGAGCGCATCAGCGACAGTTCGACCTGGTCCTGGATGTCCTCGATGTGGAAGGTGCCGCCGTGGGGCTGGCGGCGCATCAGGGCGTTGACCACGTTGGCGGTCAGCTCCTCGACCATCTGGCGGATGCGGGCGGAGGCCGCGGCCTGGCTGCCGTGCACGGCGATGAATGCCTTGGTCATGGCCACCGCGATCTTGGACGGCTCGAACGCCACCACCGCGCCGTTGCGGCGGATGATCTTGTAGGCGGCGTAGGGAGTCGACGGGGCGGTCATGTCGGGGGTGTCAGGCATGGAAACATCGGGGCTGGCAGGCTGAAACTCGGTGGAAAGCTGCATCGGCTGGTCTCCTGTAACTGTTGTTTGCCGTATTGGCGCCATCTGCGGCGCTATATTAGAAAGCACTAAATCTAGTGGTTCTGACTTGTTATCGGCACTAATTCTAGTGTCCTTGAGTTTGGCGTCAACAGGTTTTTGCAGATAATTTTTTTGGCCGAAAAAAGGCTTTTGCATCAAAGCGATGGGCCGGGAAAAGCGGGCTTGGCTATCCGTTTTATGCCCGGATATGCGGCAACTGCTGCGGGGGCGGAGATAAAAAAACCGGGGCGCAGGGCCCCGGTTGTTCGTGGTGTCGCAGCCGGCGGTTTAGGGCAGCTTGAAGCGGACGATGGCTTGGGCCATGTCCTGGGCGATGCGGTTCAGGGCGTCGGAGTTGTCCTTGACGTCGTTGGCGGCCTGGCTGCTGGTCTGCGTCATGGCGGTGACCTGTTCGATGTTGCGGGCGATGTCGGTCGCGGCCACGGTCTGCTCGCGCAGGGCATTGGAGATGTCCTCGACCACACGCTGGACGTGCTGGACATCCTGGCTGATGGTGTCGATTGAGCTGCCGGCGCTGCTGGCGAGCTCGACGCCGGCAGAAGCGCGCTTGACCGCCTCTTCGATGCTGTCCAGGGCCGAGACCTTGCTGACCTGGATGTCGTCGATGGTGCGGCCGATCTCCTCGGTCGCCTGGCGGGTGCGCTCGGCCAGCTTGCGCACTTCGTCGGCCACCACGGCGAAGCCGCGGCCCTGTTCGCCGGCCCGGGCCGCTTCGATGGCGGCATTGAGGGCGAGCAGGTTGGTCTGGTCGGCGATGTCCTTGATCAGGCCGACCACGCTGGTGATGTTGTCGAACTGGCTGCCCAGCCGGTCCATGTTGTTGGACAGGGTGCCGATGGAATCGGCGATGCTGCGGATTTCGTTGATGGTGGAGCGGACCACGCCGGAACCGGTGCTGGAGGATTGTGCGCTCTGCTGGGCCAGGCGCGATGCCTCCGACGAGCCTTCCGAGAGGTGGTTGATGGAGACGGTGAGCTGTTCGATGGTGGCGGCGATGGCCGAGGTCGATTCGCTCTGCCGGTCCATGGCGCTGTCGACCTCTTGCGATTTGCTCACCATCTGCTGGGTGGTGCCGGCCAGTTGCCTGGCCTGGGCGTTGACCTTGGACAGGGTGTCGATCAGCTGTTTCTGCATGTCGGCGACCTTGACCAGCAAGGGCCGGCCGGCCAGGGCCTCCTTGTGCAGGGCCATGGTCAGGTCGCCTTGGCCGATATGTTCGGCCAGCGAGGCGACCTGGGCGCTCTCGATCGCCTCGGTGCGCAACTTCATGGCCATGTAGACCAGCACCGCCGATTCGACCACCACATAGACGGCATGCAGGATGATGATCGCCAGGTTGGGCCCGTTGAACAGGACATAGACGCCGAGGCCGGCCGCCTGCATGTAATTGAAGGCCAGGTGATGCACGGCGATGACGGCGGCGGCCGCGACGATGGGCCGCCAGTCGCGGTAATAGAGCAGGAAGGCGAGCAGCACGAAGATGCCGAAGTGGGCCTCGATCATGCCCCGGGTCTGCTGGATGGTCAGGGCCGCGAAGATCATGAAGGCGCAGGCCATGGCGATGCGCGAGACCAGACTGCCGGGGCTCATCCTGAACAAGGCGAACGGCACCGCCACGGCCGGGATGCCGACCATCAGGGCGACGCCCCAGGTCGAGGTGACGCCGGCCACGCCCAGGGAGACGACCAGCAGAAAGACCAGGGTGCCGAGCATCAGCTTGTCGGCGGCGACCCGGCCGGGATGCAGGACGCGTTCTTCGTCAATGGCAGCAGTCATCTCAGCGTACTCCACAAACGTAGAGGGAAAGGAGGGGGTCGTTGGCGAGGAACCAGCCGAGCGCGATGGCGCTGTAGAGCAGCCAGGCGGTCAGCAAGCCCCGGCTGGCCCAGCGGTAGGGGGCTGTCTGGGCCTGGGCGGACGGGTATGTTGAGTGTTGCGACAAAGCCATGGGTATTACCTCTTCGACTGTTATTACCTCTTCGACGGCCGGCCCACTTGCTTTCTTTTTTGTTCGGTTTTGGCCGAGACCTTAAACTAATCCTCTATCGACAGCAAACCGCAGGACTTTAATTCAGAGTTCGTGGTCCGGTTTGCCGGTATGATTCGATCTCCCGTCGGTCGTGTGGCCGGCCAACCCGCAAGCCAGAGTTTCTATGCGCAATACCGCCGTCCTCCTGATCGTCTGCCCCGACCGCAAGGGTCTGGTCGCGGCCATCGCCAATTTCCTCTACCAGCACAACGCCAACATCCTGCACGCCGACCAGCATCAGGATAAGGAGGCGGGGCTGTTCCTGATGCGGGTGGAGTGGGACCTGAATGGTTTCGACCTCGGCCTGCACAAGTTCGAGGCGGCCTTCGCCCCCGTCGCCGACGAGTACCAAATGCAATGGCGCCTGGCCCTGTCCTCGGTGAAGCCGCGCCTGGCCATCTTCGTCTCCAAGTACGATCACTGCCTGGCCGATCTTTTGCACCGCTGGCAGGCCGGCCAGCTCTATTGCGAGATTCCGCTGATCATCAGCAACCACCCGGACACCCATTGGCTGGCCGAGGCCTACAAGCTGCCCTTCCAGCACATCCCGGTGAGCAGGGACAACAAGGCCGAGGCCGAGGCGCAGCAACAGGCGCTGCTCGCACACCACCATGTCGACTTCGTGGTGCTCGCCCGCTACATGCAGGTGCTGTCGCCGGCGTTCATCCGCCATTGGCAACACCGGATCATCAACATCCACCATTCCTTCCTGCCCGCCTTCCACGGCGCCAAGCCCTATCAGCGGGCGTTCGAGCGGGGGGTGAAGCTGATCGGCGCCACCAGCCACTATGTCACCGAGGTGCTGGACGACGGCCCGATCATCGAGCAGGACGTCACCCGCATCTCGCATCGCGACGATCTGGACGACCTGGTGCAGAAGGGGGCGGACCTGGAGAAGGTGGTGCTGTCGCGTGCGGTGAAGTGGCACATCGACAACCGGATTCTGGTCTACGGCAACAAGACTGTGGTGTTTGATTGAGTACCGAGTACCGAGTACCGAGTACCGAGTACCGAGTACCGTGTACCGAGTATCGAGTATCGAGTATCGAGTGAGGAAGTGAAATGCCGTTTGCTGAATTGATCGGTTATCCCGCCGCCATCCTGACCACGGCGGCCTTCGTGCCGCAGGCCTGGCGCTCCTGGCGCACGCGGGACCTTTCCGGTATTTCCTTGCCCATGTATCTGCTGTTCACCCTGGGCGTGGCCTGCTGGCTGCTCTACGGCTTGGCCATAGCCAGCCTGCCGGTGGTGCTGGCCAACGCCATCACGCTGGCCTTGGCGGGCGTAGTGCTCTGGCTGAAGCTGCGGGAGTTGCGCCAGCCCGGCTAAAAGTCGTCATCGCGAGGCGCGTAGCGCCGTGGCGATCCAGAAGCACAATCCATCAAGGCTCTGTGAGCTGTGCATCGGCTTCGCCGGCAATGCGCCGCGCCAGTAGAACGCCATCGCGATAGACCCGCAACTCACCCGGTGCAAAAGGCTTCCAGGCCTCTGAGGTCAGCGCTTCGGTCGCGATCACCACCCGATGGCCTGGTCCATCTGATGCATCCAGATAGTGCAGCCTGTCGTGGCCATAGGCGATGAGCACCGTGCCGTCGGAGAGCAGGAAATTGAACTTGCCCAATGCGGCAGTCCCTTCGGCGAACTCGGCAAGGCGGCCGAGCCAGGCCGGATCGGCCGGGTCGCCATAGCTGTCGGCGATGGCGGTCAGCAAATGACAGAAGGCGTGCTCGGAATCGGTTTCGCCCAGAGGCTTCCAGGGGGCATCGGCCGAGCGCCATTCGATCACTTCTGGCACCAGGCCGTTATGGGCGAACACCCAGGACCGGTTGCAGCAGGTGTGGTTGAAGGGATGGGTGTTGAGCATGCCGGGCACGGGCGGGTGCCTGGCTTTGCGGACATGGGCGATGAGGAGCTTGGTGTGCAGCGTCGCCGCCAAGCGCGCGAAGTCCGCACTGGAGAATCCGGGCTCGGGCGATTTGACGATGTCGACGCCACTCTCGCCCCACGCCGCCACGCCCCAGCCGTCGGGGTTGTCGCCGGTTTGGCCGCCGCGCAAGCGGAAGGGAGTCAGCCAGCGGGCGATATCCCGTGTGTCGTCTGCGCTGTAGCCCAACAATTCGCACATGCGATTTGCCTGCTATTTCGGTCTGCGTTTCGGCGCCGCCGGTCGTTTGGCCGCCGAGGGCTCGCCACGCCGGGTTTGCCCTGGCGCTGAGGCAGCCGGCTTCGCGGTACCGGCACCTTTTCGCGCGGCCCCTTTTTGGCCGGGGCCACCCGGTCGGCGCGGGCCATCGAATTGCCGGCCGGTGCCGGCCGGCTGGAAGCTCGGCACCAGATGCTGCTTGCCGTTGCCGATCAGATCGGCGTGGCCCATCTCCTTCAAGGCTTCGCGCAGGATCGGCCAGTTCTCCGGGTCGTGGTAGCGGAGGAAGGCCTTGTGCAGCTTGCGGCTGCGCCCGGAACGGGTGATGGTGACATGCTGGCCGCGGCCGCCCAACACCTTCTTCAAGGGATTCAATTCGGTGTGCCACATGGTGGTGGCCATGGCCATGGGCGTGGGCAGGAAGGTTTGTACCTGGTCGAGGCGGAAGCCGTTGCGCTTCAGCCAGAGCGCCAGGTTGAGCATGTCATCAAGGGTGGTGCCCGGGTGGGCGGCGATGAAGTAGGGGATGAGGTACTGCTCCTTGCCCGCTTCCTTGGAGAATTTCTCGAACAGCTGCTTGAACTTTTCATAGCTGCCGATACCCGGCTTCATCATGTGATTGAGCGGGCCTGCCTCGGTGTGCTCGGGCGCGATCTTGAGATAGCCGCCGACATGGTGCTGCACCAGTTCCTTCACGTATTCCGGCGACTTCACCGCGAGGTCGTAACGCACGCCGGAGCCGATCAGCACCTTCTTGATACCGGGCAGGGCGCGGGCCTTGCGGTAGAGCTGGATCAGCGGGCCGTGGTCGGTGCCCATGTTGTGGCAGATGTCCGGGAACACGCAGCTGAGTCTTCGGCAGGCCGACTCGATCTTCTCGTCCTTGCATTTGAGCCGGTACATGTTGGCGGTGGGGCCGCCCAAGTCGGAGATGATGCCGGTGAAGCCCGGGGTCTTGTCGCGGATGGCCTCGATCTCGGCCAGGATGGAGGCTTCCGAGCGGCTCTGGATGATGCGGCCCTCGTGCTCGGTGATGGAGCAGAAGGTGCAGCCGCCGAAACAGCCGCGCATGATGTTGACCGAGAAGCGGATCATCTCCCAGGCCGGAATGCGGGCGTCGCCGTAGCTCGGGTGCGGCGCCCGGGCATAGGGCAGGTCGTAGACCCGGTCCATCTCCTCGGTGGTCAGCGGGATCGGCGGCGGGTTCAACCAGACATCGCGCTCGCCGTGGCCTTGCACCATGGCGCGGGCGTTGCCGGGGTTGGACTCGAGATGGAACACCCGCGAGGCATGGGCGTAGAGGACGTTGTTCTTTTCCACTTGCTCGTAGGCGGGCAGACGCACGGCGGTATGGGCACGGCTATCGCGGCGGGCGGCGAGGCGGGCTGCTTTGCTGAGGAACTGGATGGGCTGCACATTTCCCTCACCCCGGCCCTCTCCCGGAGGGAGAGGGTGCACACCGCCTTCCCCCTTCGGGGGAGGGGCTGGGGGTGAGGGAGACTCGGCATAGGGGTCGGGGTGCGCATCGACTCGTCCCGGCATGTCGATCAGGGTCGAGTCGATCTCAACCCATTCCTCGCCCGGCAGCCAGCCGCGCGGCACCATGAATGAGGTGCCGCGCAGGTCGCGGATGTCGGAAATCTTTTCCCCGGCGGCGAGGCGATGGGTCAGGGCGACCAGGGCGCGTTCGGCGTTGCCGAAGAGCAGCATGTCGGCCTTGGAGTCGGCCAGCACCGAGTGGCGCACCTTGTCCGACCAGTAGTCGTAATGGGCGATGCGGCGCAGGCTGGCCTCGATGCCGCCGATGACCACCGGCACGTCCTTGAACGCCTCGCGGGCTCGCTGGGCGTAGACGGTGACCGCCCGGTCCGGCCGCTTGTGCGGCTCGGCGCCGGCGGTATAGGCGTCGTCGGAGCGGATCTTCCGGTCGGAGGTGTAGCGGTTGACCATGGAATCCATGTTGCCCGCGGTGACGCCGAAATAGAGATTGGGCTTGCCCAGGGCGCGGAAGGCCTCGGCCGATTTCCAATCCGGCTGGCTGATGATGCCGACCCGGAAGCCCTGGGCCTCCAGCAGGCGGCCGACCAGGGCCATGCCGAAGCTGGGGTGGTCGATGTAGGCATCGCCGGTGATCAGGATGACGTCGCAGGAATCCCAGCCGAGCGCATCCATCTCGACGCGCGACATCGGCAGGAACGGCGCGGTGCCGAAACGCTTGGCCCAGTAGGGGCGGTAGGAGAAGAGGGGCTTGGCGGTTTCCATGGACTCAAAGGCTCATTGCAATGAAAAAGGCCCGCAACGCGGGCCTTTTTGCGCAACGCATGAGACGTATTTTAGCCGGCGAAGTTCGCGCTGGCGAAGTCCCAGTTGACCAGGTTGTTGAGGAAGGTCTCGACGAACTTGGGCCGCAGGTTGCGGTAGTCGATGTAGTAGGCGTGCTCCCAGACGTCGACGCAGAGCAGGGCGCGGTCAGCCGTGGTCAGCGGGGTGCCGGCGGCGCCCATGTTGACGATGTCGACCGAGCCGTCGGCCTTCTTCACCAGCCAGGTCCAGCCGGAGCCGAAGTTGCCCACGGCGGAGGCCTGGAAGGCCTTCTTGAATTCGTCGAGCGAGCCCCACTTCTTGTTGATGGCCTCAAGCAGGGCACCGGTCGGCGCGCCGCCGCCGTTGGGCTTCATGCAGTTCCAGAAGAAGCTGTGGTTCCAGACCTGGGCGGCGTTGTTGTAGACACCGCCGGCCGGGGCCTTCTTGACGATGGCTTCCAGGTCGAGGTTCTCGAACTCGGTGCCCTTGATCAGGTTGTTCAGGTTGGTGACGTAGGCCTGATGGTGCTTGGCGTAGTGGTACTCGAAGGTCTCCTTGGACATGTGCGGGGCCAGGGCATCCATGGCGTAGGGCAGGGCGGGCAGTTGATGTTCCATAAGGTTTCTCCAGGACGGGGCGACAAAAAAACGAAACCCATTCTAAGGATTGGCCCCGAATAGAACAATACCTGACTAATATTCTTAAGTACTAATGTGCCTCTTCGGGCGGCTTGATCCGGCGGAAAGAGGCCCAGAGCAGGCCGTCATAGCCGATCTTCATGGCGGCACCCACGATCAGCGGCGTGCCCAGCGAGAGGGTCTGCATCAAGAGGCCGGCGAAACCGGGGGCGACCGCCCAGCCGCCCAGCCGCACGAGGTGGGTGACGCTGGAGGCGAAGGTGCGCTCATCGGGCCGGACCATGGCCATGACATAGGACTGCCGGGTCGGCACGTCCATCTCGACCAGGCCCTCGCGCAACAGGAACAGGATCGCTGCGGTCGGGAAATCCGGGGCGATCGCGACGGACGCCAGCAGCAGGCTGGACGGGATGTGGGTGAAGACCATGGTGTTGACCAGGCCGATGCGTTTTGCCAACCAGGCCGCACCGAGATGGGAGACGGCATTGAGAATGCGGGCGCCGACGAACAGGGCGGCGATGGTCTGGGCGTCGACGCCGAAGCGGGCGTGGAAGAAATAGGCGATCAGGGCGGCGCCGAGAAAGCCGCCGGCCACGGCATCGATGGCGAACAGGGCGGAGATGCGGGTCAGCCGCCGGCGGCTGTCGGGCGAGAGCGGCGCCGGCTTTGCCGCTTGGGCCTCTTCGATGCGCGGGCTCAGGCGGGAGAACAGCAGGGCCTGGGCGACGAACAGCACGACATAGAGGCCGATCGCCAGTTTGAAGGCGGCGAGATCGGGCAGTTCGCCATAGGCCACCAGCCAGGCCGGCAAGGCGGCGAGGCCGCTGCCGACGGCATGGCCGATATCCTGCAAGACGTTGTACCAGGCGAAGGCGCGGGTGCGCTCGGCGTCCGTGGTGGTGGACGGCAGGATGGCCTGCTCCAGCACCAGGCTCGCGCCGCGGTCGCGGCCTTGGCCGTTGAGCATGCCGACGAAGGCGGCGATCAGGATGGCCGTGAGTTCGGAGAAGATCAGGGCGCCGAGGCCGCCGGCCACTGCCAACCAAGATAACTGCATGAGGGTGCGGCGCCGGCCCCAGCGGTCGCCGCGCAGGCCGACCAGAAATACGGCCAGGGTGGCGCCGGCCAGGCCGGCGCTTACGGTCAGGCCGATCTGGCTCGGGCCGAAGGCCAGGCGGGCCAGGTACAGGCCCAGCAGCACACCGATCAGGCCGGTGGCGACGGCGCGCAGGAAGCTGGCGAGGTAGATGAGATGGCGGTCGGTCATGGCTTTTATCCCGATGCGCAAGACTAACACCCGGGCATTCCAGCCCAGCCGAATAGTTGACAAACAAAGTCGGGTTTTATACGATGGCGCCAAGTTCTGCCCCGGATCTGTACCAGTGGGCAAGCGCAAATCATATATAGAGAAGAGAGGAAGTTTGAGTATGGAAATCGAAATCAACGGCAAGACGGTCGAAACCGATCCCGAAGGCTATCTGGTCAATCTGGCCGATTGGTCCGAAGACGTGGCGAGCTATCTCGCCTCGCAGGACAAGCTGGAGCTGGGCGAGAACCACTGGAAGATCATTCACTACATGCGTGACTACTTCAACGAATACGGCACCGCGCCGAACCTGCGTATCCTGCAAAAGGGTCTGAAGGAAGAATTCGGTTCGGAGTGGGGCGACAAGAAGTTCCTGTTCGACCTGTTCCCCTTCGGCCCGGCCAAGCAGGCCGGTCGCTATGCCGGCACGCCGAAGCCGACCGGTTGCGTCTAAGCGAAATTTCGCAGCCGATGCAAACCCGTTAAACTGATGCCCGCCCCGTGCGGGCATCGTTTTTTGCAGCACCCGCAATACCAATACAACTTAACTATGAGGAGATTTGACCGATGAATCCTTTGCAGACTCGTGGTGGTACCGTCATCGCCGGCATCGTCCTGGCCATCATCCTGACCCTGATTGCGCCGCTGCCCGAAGGTGCGGCTCGCGCGATCAACCCCCTGCAGATTTCCGTCTGGTTCCATGTCGTGGTCGGCATCGCCTGGATCGGCCTGCTCTACTACTTCAACGCCGTGCAAGTGCCGGCCGTGGCCGCCGCCACTGCCGACGGCAATCCCGGCCCGGCCGCCATCAACAAGTATGTCGCGCCGCGCGCCCTGTTCTGGTTCCGTTGGGCGGCCGTCTTGACCTGGCTGTCCGGCGCCGGCGCCCTGGGCCACATGGGCATTTTCGTCGATGCCTTCACCCTGGCCAACCCGGCGGTCTATGCCATCGGCATCGGCGCCTGGCTCGGCACCATCATGCTGTTCAACGTCTGGGTGCTGATCTGGCCGAACCAGAAGAAACTGCTGGGTTTTGTTCAGGCCAGCGACGAGGAGAAGGCCAAGGCCCGCAAGATCGCCTTCCTGGCTTCGCGCACCAACACCATGCTGTCCATCCCGATGCTGCTGGGTATGACCGCTCACGCTCACGGCCTGCCGTTCTAATCCGGCGCGCTGAAAGCACAACGGGGGCCGCGGCCCCCGTTTTTATTGGTCTGGCCGAACTACAGTTCGCGCACCACCCGCAGTCCCAAATTCACGTCGAGTTCGTTGTGGAAGCGCGGCTTGCGCGCGGCCGAGCGGGCGTCGAACGCGCCCTCGAACCAGGAACCGCCCTTGGTCACCCGCCAGTCGCCCTGGGCCGGTTTGCGGCTCATTGCGTCGATGGGGCCGATCCAGCGGTCGGCGGTGAATTCCCAGACATTGCCGTGCACTTCATAGAGGCCCCAGAGGTTGGCCGGATAGCTGCCGACCTCGACCGCGCGATTGAGCGGCACGCAGAAGGGCAGGAAGCGGCGCCAGCCGGAGACGGCCTTGCGCGGTGGGGCGAAGGAGCCGACGTTGGCCTCGCTGCAGGTCAGGTGCTCGCCATGGCAATAGGCCGTGCGGCTGCCGGCGCGGGCGGCATATTCCCATTCGGCCTCGCTCGGCAGGCGATAGCGCTGGCCGGTTTGCTCGGACAGCCAATCGAGATAGGCCTGGAAGGTCTCCAGGTCGATGTTGATCGCCGGCTGGCTGCCCTCGCCACGGACCAGATGGTCCTGCCAGTGGAAACCGCTGGCCGTCTCGAAGCGGCCGAACTCTTCGGCGGTGATGGTGTAGCGGCCGATGGCGAATGGTTTGTCGATAGAGGTATTGCGCGCGGGCAGGTCACCGAAGCGGGCTTCCGCCTCGCCCGATCCCATTTCGAACACGCCGGGCGGAATCACCGCCAGCTCGGGGCCTTCGCCGCCGCTCTTGAGGGCATCGCGAAAGAATCTTTCGAGGCCGAAAGCGCGTGCCGCCTCGGCCTGCAGGGCTTGTAGTGCTTGGGCGCCCAGGTCGTGGACGAAGACCGGGGTACTGATGGTTGCGAGACGTTCATTCATGTTCATTTCGCCTGCCAGTGGCCCGACTTGCCGCCGAGTTTTTCCAACAGCCGAACCTGTTCGATGACCATGCCGCGATCGACCGCCTTGCACATGTCGTAGATGGTGAGCAGGGCGCAACTGGCGGCGGTGAGCGCCTCCATCTCGACGCCGGTGCGGCCGACCGTCTCGGCGGTGGCCCGGCAATCAATGGCGTTGCGCGCTTGGTCGAACTCGAAGTCGACCGTGACCCGGGTGAGCGCGATGGGATGGCAGAGCGGGATCAGGTCGCCCGTGCGCTTGGCCGCCATGATGCCGGCCAGCCGGGCGACGCCGAGCACATCGCCTTTTTTGGCGCTGCCGTCGCGGATCATGGCCAGGGTGTCCGGCTGCATGGCGATGCGGCCACCGGCCGTGGCCGAGCGATGGGTTTCGGCTTTTTCGCCGACGTCGACCATGTGGGCGCGGCCTTGGCTGTCGAAGTGGGTGAAATCTTTCATTGGCTTTGGGAACTCAGGCATGGGGCCGTTATCATAGGCCCATGCGATCGATCCGCGCCATTGCCGTTGCGCTTTTGTTGGCCTACCCCGCCCAGGCGGCGGAACTGCCTGATCTGGGCGATGCCGCCCGTCTGTCTTTCTCCTCGGCCCAGGAAGCCAAGCTGGGCCGCGAGATCATGCGCCAGATTCGGGCCGATCGCGACTATCTCGACGACCCCGAACTGACCGAATACCTCAATGCCCTGGGCGATCGCCTCGCCGCCGCCAGCGAAGACCCCAGCCGACACTTCGAGTTCTTCGTCGTGCGCGATCCAACCATCAATGCCTTCGCCTTGCCCGGCGGCTTCATCGGCGTGCATACCGGCCTGTTCTCGGCCACCCGCAACGAATCCGAATTGGCCGGTGTGCTCGCCCACGAAATCGCCCACGTCACTCAGAACCATATCGCCCGCATCGTCTCGGTGCAGGGCAACTCGACTTTGACCACCCTGGCGGCACTGGCGGTGGCCATTCTGGCGGCGCGCTCCAACAGCCAGGTCAGCCAGGCGGCGATCGCCACTGCTCAGGCCTACAGCGTGCAGAGCCAACTCGACTATACCCGGGAGCATGAGCGCGAGGCCGACCGGGTGGGCTTTCAGACCTTGAGTCGCTCCGGCCTCGACGCCTCGGGCATGGTGACCTTCTTCGAGCGGCTGCAGACCCAGACCCGGCTCTACGAGAACAATGCGCCGTCCTATCTGCGCACCCATCCGCTCAATTACGAGCGGATCGCCGACATGCAGAACCGTCTGCAGGGTACGGCCTACCATCAGGTGGCCGATTCGCTGGAATACCGCTTGCTGCGGGCCAAGATTCAGGCGCAGCAGGGCGAGGCCGACGATGCGGTCAAGCGTTTCGCCGGCCAGGGCTATCAGGACGAGACCGATGAGGCAGTCCGGCGTTATGGCTTGGCCGCGGCCCTGCTGCGGGCCAATCAGGCCGAGCGCGCCGCTGCCGAGTTGCAGGGGATTCCACGCAAGATCGGCCAGACCCCGATTGTGCTCAACCTGACCGCCGAGGTCGCCTTCGCCCGTGGCCGCGGGGCCGAGGCAGTCGCCCTGCTGAAGAATGGCCTGGCCGCCTATCCGGACTCCCGGGCCATGGCTTATGCCTATGCCCGGGGGCTGCTGCGCCAGGGGCAGGCCAGGCCGGCGCTGGATCTGCTGCGCCAGCAGTTGTTTCTGCATCCGGACGACCCCAGGCTGTTCGAATTGCAGGCCCAGGCCTATCAGGCCATGAAGCGGGAAATGGAGTCGCACATGGCCTTGGCCGAGGCCTATGTCCGGCGCGAGGAACACCGGGCGGCCATCGAGCAACTGCAATTGGCCCTGAAGAGCGGCGACCGGGACTTTTATCGGCTGTCCATCGCTGAAGCCCGGCTGCGCCAATTGCAGGCCCTGGTCCAGCGGCAGGAGGCCACCCGATAAATTTGTACTATTTGCTCGATCAAGTATTGGCCTGAACTTCGAACTCGTCTATTCTCGATCCGTCCTTAATAAGGGATGCGCGTGCCACGTCAATTCACGCGTCGAAAAATGGCCGTCAAATATGAAGGAGACACTATGAAACGCACTCCGATCGCTCTGGGGGTAGCACTGCTCAGCGCCCTGTTCCTGAACACTGCTGTATTTGCCCAGGAAGCCAAGAAGGAAGAGACCGGCAAGGATATTTCGTTCAACCGATCCAAGGGCAATTGCCTGGCCTGCCATGCCATGCCCACCGTGCCGGATGCCGAGCAGCCCGGCAACAGCGGCCCGCCCCTGATCGCCATGAAGGACCGCTTCCCCGACAAGAAGGTGCTGCGGGCCAAGATCTGGGACGCCACCGCGAGCAACCCCGCTTCCTATATGCCGCCCATGGGCAAGCACAAGATCCTGAGCGAGCAGGAAATCGACAAGGTCGTAGATTTCGTCTACGGCCTGTAATTTTGTCAACAAGGAGTAATTCCATGAATCACCAGCGTAGAAATGTTATGAAGGGTGTGGGCTCCGCCGCTGCCGTGGGCGTGGCCGTCGCTGCCGGCCTGCTCAAGCCGACTGCCGTGTTCGCCGCCGACCGCACCGCCTTTGACGCCAAGGGCGTCGATGCCGTGATGAAGGCCCTCAAGGCCACCGGCGCTGCCGATAGCAAGGACATCACCGTCAAGGCCCCCGACATCGCCGAGAACGGCGCCGTGGTGCCGGTCGAGGTGACCAGCAACATCGCCGGCACCAACAGCATCGCCATCATCGCCGAGAAGAACGCCACCCCCATGGTCGGCGAGTTCGAACTGTCGAATGGCGCCCAGGGCTTCATCTCCACCCGCATCAAGCTGGCCAATACCTCCAACGTCCGTGCCGTGGTCAAGGCCGGCGGCAAGATGTTCACGGCAGCCAAGGAAGTGAAGGTCACCATCGGCGGCTGCGGCGGCTAATTCGCCCCACCTGGCTTTCACACACACTGATACTGGATTGAAGGAAGGATACAAACATGGCTGAGCCGATGAAAATCCGCGCCACCCTGGCCGGCGATGTCGCCGACATCAAGGTTCTGATGAACCACGTTATGGAAACCGGCACCCGCAAGGATGCCAAGACGGGTCAACTGGTGCCCGCCCACCACATCAACAGCATCGTCGCCACCCTGGGCGGCAAGACCGTGCTCAAGGCCGAGATCGGCGGCGCCGTGTCCAAGAACCCGTTCCTGGGCTTCAAGGTCAAGGGTGCCAAGGCCGGCGACAAGGTCACCGTCAACTGGGTGGACAACAAGGGCGGCAAGAACAGCGCGGACGCCACGGTCGCTTGATACGGCCTAACCCCGGAGGGCCGGCGAGGTTGGCCGGCCCGCTCAAAGGAAGTCAATGGAGGACGACGGCATGAAGAAATTGCTATTGACGCTGGTGGGAGCCGGCGCTTTGTTGGGTGCGGTGACTGCCTCGGCAGGCCCCGAAGAGGACCGCAAGGCGGCCATCAACTACTACAAGAACAAGTTCCCGGACGTGAAGTTCGAGGACTACATCTATGGTGCGTTGGCCTTGGATGCCGATTCCAAAGCGCAGTACGACAGCATCATGGAGTTCCCCCCCTATGTCGAGGTGATCGACAATGGCAAGAAGATGTGGGAAACCCCGTTCAAGAACGGCAAGAAATATGCCGACTGCTTCCCGAACGGCGGCAAGAACGCCGCGGCCATGTACCCCATGTTCGACGACAAAAAGGGTCAGGTCGTGATCTTCGACGAGGCCTTGAACGATTGCCGCGTCGCCAACGGCGAAGCGCCCTACAAGATCGACGATGCCAAAACGATGGGTGTCCTGCTGGCCTACGCCCGTACCCTGTCCGACGGCGCCAAGGTCAACGTCAAGGTCAACGGGCCCGCTGCCCTGGCTGCGTACGAGGATGGCAAGCACACCTTCTACAGCCGTGCCGGCCAGTTGAACTTCTCCTGTGCCAACTGCCACCAGCAGAGCGCCGGCGTCCGCCTGCGCTCGGAACTGCTGTCTCCGCACCTGGGCCACACCACCCACTGGCCGGTGTTCCGCGGCGGCGACAATCTGGTCACCTTGCAGGTTCGCTACAAGGGCTGCCACAACACCGTGCGCCACGTGCCGGACGCGCCGGGCAGCACCCGCTACAAGAACCTGGAGTACTTCGAGTCCTACATCAGCAACGGGCTCGAGATGAAGTCCTCCGTGTTCCGCAAGTAAACCGGTCCCGCTTCAGGACTGATCAAACCCGGGCCTCGTGCCCGGGTTTTTTTTCGCGGGTGCAGGTTACCCGCCTCACGATTTTGGGCCATAGTTACCATTTACGCAGGCGGCGACTCTGCCGAGAATGCGGCGATACCATTTGAACAGTCAACCAAGGAGGCATCCTCATGTCGATGACGCGTCGGGAATTTTTGCAAGTGTTGGCCGCAGCCTCTGCCGCCGGCATGATGCTCGACAGCAAACAGGTCTTGGCCGGTAATGCGCCGAGCAATTTCTATGACATTCCGGCCTACGGCAACGTGTCGCTGCTGCACATCACCGACACCCATGCCCAGTTGATGCCCATCTACTTCCGAGAGCCCAACGTCAACGTCGGCGTCGGTGGCGCGGTCGGCAAGGTGCCGCACCTGGTCGGCGACAAGCTGCTCAAGCACTTCAACATCAAGCCGGGCAGCATCGACGCGCATGCCTTCACCTATCTCAACTTCGAGCAGGCGGCCAAGACCTACGGCAAGGTCGGCGGCTTTGCCCACTTGAAGACCCTGGTCAACAAGGTGCGTGGCGCCCGCCCCGGCTCCTTGCTGATGGATTCCGGCGACACCTGGCAGGGGTCCGGCACCGCGCTGTGGACCAAGGGCCAGGACATGGTCGATGCCTGTATCGAGCTGGGCGTCAACGTCATGGCCCCGCACTGGGAATTCACCCAAGGCGCCGAGCGGGTGATGGAGATCGTCAACGGTGACTTCAAGAAGCACGGCATCGACTTCATCGCCCAGAACGTGGTCACCAACGACTTCGGCGACCAGGTGTTCAAGCCCTATGTGATCAAGACCATCAACGGCGTCCAGGTCGCCATCATCGGCCAGGCCTTCCCCTACACCCCGATCGCCAACCCGCGTTACATGGTGCCGGACTGGAGCTTCGGCATTCGCGACGACGGCATGCAGAAATGGGTCGACGAAGTGCGCGCCAAGGGCGCCCAAGTGGTCGTGGTGCTGTCGCACAACGGCATGGACGTCGATCTCAAGATGGCCAGCCGCGTGACCGGCATCGACGTGATCTTCGGCGGCCACACCCACGACGGCGTGCCCCAGCCGGTCCCGGTGAAGAACGCCAAGGGCGTCACCCTGGTGACCAACGCCGGCTCCAACGGCAAGTTCCTCGGCGTCATGGACTTCGACGTCAAGGGCGGCAAGATCAAGGGCTGGAAGTACCGCCTGGTGCCGGTGTTCTCCAACCTGCTGGCGGCCGACCCGAAGATGGATGCGCTGATCAAGCGCGTGCGCAAGCCCTACGAAGCCAAACTGAACGAGAAGCTGGCCATCACCGAGGGCGTGCTCTATCGCCGCGGCAACTTCAACGGTTCCTGGGATCAGCTGATCATGGATGCCATGATGAAGGTGAAAGGGGCGGACGCCGCCTTCTCGCCGGGCTTCCGCTGGGGCACCTCCCTGCTGCCGGGCGACACCATCACCATGGAGCACCTGCTCGACCAGACCGCGACCACCTACTCGTTCAGTACCCTGACCGAGATGACCGGCGCCACCATCAAGGATGTGATGGAAGACGTCTGCGACAACCTGTTCAACGCCGACCCCTACTATCAGCAGGGCGGCGACATGGTGCGCGTGGGCGGCATCACCTATGCCCTGAACCCCTACGAGAAGATGGGCAAGCGCATTTCCGATCTGCGCCTGCATGGCAAGCCGCTGGCTGCCAACAAGACCTACAAGGTGGCCGGTTGGGCGCCGGTGGCCGAGGGCGCATCCGGTACCCCGATCTGGGATGTGGTGGCCGAGTACCTGCGCACGGTCAAGACCGTGGCTCCCCCGAAACTGAACAATCCTCGTCTCATCGGCGTCAAGCAGAATGACCCTGGCATCGCCGACTATATCGCCAGCGTCTAAAAGACGCCGGTTTGGAAAGGGGGCCACAAGCCCCCTTTTTTTATTGCTGACGCCATGAAAGGCGACAGCGAGGCCGGAGGCCGGAGATCGCCGTCATCGCCTGGGCCTGCAAGTCGGCCAGTGCTATGAAGTGCAGACCATAGCGGCGGGCTTCCAGGGCTGCGACCAGTTCGGCCATGGCGGTGGAGGTACGCGCCTGTCGGCCTATGCGTTCGAGCCATTGCCCGAGGGTCGCAGCCGGCTTCTCGTTTTGCACGAAAGAAAATCCACGCAATGTCCGGCCGAGTTCGGCCGGATCGGCGGCGTTTCTGATGGCGAGCAGGATCCGGCGCCGCGCCCGGCGCCAAAGCATTTCCTTATGCAGCAGATTCAGCAGCACGAGCAGGGCGGCCGAACCGGCCAGCAGCGCTGCGAGGTAGCCGAGTTTGCGCCAGAGGGGATCGATCACCCGGACCTGCTGTGCGGGCAGTGCGATTTTTTCCAGCCGTGCCGTGGCCGGATCGAAATAGGGCAGGGTCAGAGCCGGCAGGGCCAGCGGCCCGGCGGATTCGGGCAGCGCATACAAAGTGACGGCCAGGCGGTTGAGCGGGGAGTTGCGGTCTTCCGGCGCGAGCGTTTCCACTGTGGGCGGATAGGCGTTCCATTCCCGATGCGGCTGCAAATGCAGGGCGAGCAGGGCCTTGAGGCCGTCGATGCTGTAGCCGCCATCGACACTGAAGCGCCAGACCAAGGGCCGTTGCAGCGGCGATTCTCCAGGCAAGGTTTCTGCGCTGACCATGGGTTTGCCCACCGGCACATTGAGCGGCAGCCAAGCGGGCACTGCCGCAGCGCTGAATACCGCGGGCGGCGGCGGCAGGCGCAGGCGTTGGCCGAACTTGCCCGCTTCCAGCGCGGGCAGTACCAAGCGGATCTCGCCGGCCTGGGTGGGCAGCACGGCCCAGTGGTAGCGATGTGCGGTGCAGCGCATACCCTCCTGCTCGATCTCGATTTGCTCTTCGCCCAAGGCGCGATGCTGCGCCAGGCTGGTGAGCGGCAGCGCCGGCCGCTTCCAGTCCAGGCTGCCGTCGTCGCAGATCTCCAGCGTGAGCCGGGTCGGCTGACGCACGAAAGGCTGCGCGGGTTCCGTATAGAGCTTGAGGCTGACCGCAGGCATGAATTCCGAACTCGTATTCACCTGCACCGGCAGCGCGCGGCTGCGATCGCGTCCGCTGCCCAAGGCGGGAATCGCGAGTCGGCCGCTCTTCAGGGGATAGAGCGTGAGCTGCAAAATGCCCTGGGCATCGCTGCGGCTCAGGGTGCGTGCGAAGACCTCGAACTCGGCCTTGAGTGGGGCGAGGTCGAGTTGTTCCAGGCTCGCGGCCTTGCCGCTGATGCTCAGGGTGAGCGGCTCGCCCAAGGCTACATGCTTGCGGTCGAGTTGGGCATTGAGCGCGAGCGCCGCATGTGACACGCTCAGAGCAAGACAGGCAAGCGCAAGCCTCACCATGGCAACAACTCCACGGTGGTGCCGGAGGCATCCTGCTTGAGCAGGCCCTGATACATCGCGGTCGGTGTGTCGTTCAGCAGTTCCAGCTTCTTCAGGCCCGATTGCAGGCGGCGGCTGTCGGCATCGACGCCGCTGCGGCTGCTGCCGCTGCCTTCGAGTCGGGCACCGCGGCCCGATGCCTTGTCCTTGTCGACCAAGGTACCGGTCTCCCTGCGCTCGAACTCCTTCACCGCGATCTCGCGGTCCCATTCCGTGCTGGTCACCCCTTCGGTGAAGAAGCCCATGCGGCCGCGCAGGTCGGTCTTGCCGGCTAGCGGCTGGCGTTGTTGGTTCAGGCGGTAGCCGGCCCGTTCCAGATTCGCTTTCGCCTTGGCGTCTTGCGGCCGCTCCAGCAGCACGGTCTGATAGGCCTCGACCGCGGCGCGCCAGTTGCCCAGCGCATAGTGGGCATTGCCCAGGTTGTACAGGGCATCGGTGCGCTCCTGAGCCGTGCGGGCCAGGAGCAGGGCGGCACCGAAGTGGCGGTTGGCCGCGCCGTAGTCCTTTAGGCGCCAGGCGGCGGCGCCGGCGCCCATTTGGCCGAGGTAGCCACCAGCGCGTTCGAAGCGGGTCTGCGCCTCGGCATGGCGGCCGGCTTGGTAATCGCGCCAGGCGGCAGGCAAGGCATCGTCGGCATGGGCGTCGTTGTATGGCAGCCCGATCAGGCCGACGAGCAGCAGCGCGGCCGCCTGCGGCAAGGCCCGTGGCAGGTGCAGCCAGAGCAGGAGCAGCAGGGCCGGGGCCAGGCACCAGGCATAGAGTTCGCGCCAAGCGCGCACCTGATCGGCTGGCGGGGCGTCGGCCGGCAGACGGGCGAGGTGGTGGTCGTAGAGGCTGGCCCAGTCACCGTCGCCATCGATGGCGGGCACGAAGACGCCGCCGGTCTGCTGCGCGAGGTCGGTGTAGCTCGCGTTCGCCATGCGGCTGACGACTTGCACCCCGTCCTGCTCGGCGAAGCCGCCCTCGGGCAAGGGCACCGGCGCGCCGTTGCTAGAGCCGACACCGAGCACATAGAGCGGGATGCCGGCCTGCTTCAGGTTTTGTACCGCCGCGCGCACAGCCTCGCCGGCACCGCCGGCCAGGCTGTCGGCCTCGGCGTCGGTGATCAGCAGGATGGCCTTGGACCGGCTGCGGCTCGCTTGCAGGTCGCGCTGGGCGAGTCGCAAGGCGGCGGCGAGATTGCTGCCGGGAGCGGCGATCAAGCGCGGCTCGGCCTGGTCGAGCATGCGCCGGAGCACATCGACGTCGTCGGTAGGCGGGCTCAGCAGGCCGGGTTCGCCGGCATAGGCGATGAGGCCAACCCGTTCACCCTGAAGGCGGTCGATCAAGTCGCGTAGTTCCAGCTTGGCACGACTGAGGCGGGTCGGTGTGACATCGTTGGCGTTCATCGAGGCCGAGATGTCGAGCACGATGTCGAACTGCATCAGGTGCCGCTTGCTCAGTTGGCCATCGGCTGCGGCGCTTTCTTCCAGCGGTAGGCGCGGCCCTGCTGCGGCGGCGGCCAGCAGCAACCAAGCCGCGAGTTGTCCGGCTAGACGCCAACGCTCGACCGGCTGCGCGCCGCCGGCCAGCACCGCCCACGGCAGCAGGGCGGCATCGGCATAGGCGGCAAGCCGGTGCCGGCGCCAGCGGCTCAGGCCCCACAACAGCAAGGGCTGCAAGGCGAGCAGGCCCCACCAAGGCTGACGCCAGTCGAGCGCGAACAGGTTGTCGATCATGGCAATTCCCTGCGCATGGCCAGCAATCGGCCTGCCGTGAGAAAAATCACGGCGAGCGCCAGCGGCAGCCAATACCACTCGCGCACCTCGCGCTGGCGGGCCGGGCGGGCCAAGGTCTTTTCCAGGGCGCCGATGTCGCGGATGACCTGATCGGCGTCCTCGGTGCCGCGCACGAAGTAGTGGTGGCCGCCGGTCAGTCGGGCGAGGTCGGCCATGTGCGGTTGCGGGTCGGTCTCTTCCACTTCAACGCGGCCTTCGGCGAAGAGGTCGCTGCCGATCTGCACGGTGTGGATGGCGACCCCCAGTTGCCGGGCGACCGCCAGCGCCTCGGCCGGGGTCATATCGCCGCTGTTGCTCGGGGCGTCGTCGCTGACCAGGATCAGTGCGGGTCGCAGCTTCTGCGGTTGCAGCTGCTTCAATGCCAAGCCCAGGGCATCGCCCAGGGCGGTGTTGTCGCCGGCCATGCCGACTTGCAGGCGCTCGAGTTGCGCCAACACATAGCCGCGGTCGAAGGTCGGCGGGGTCAGCGTCGCGGCGGTGGAGCCGAAGGCGATGATGCCGAAGCGGTCGGCCGGGCGTCCCTCGATGAAGCGGCCGAGCACTTCTTTGAGCACGGTCAGGCGCTCGACCTTTCTGCCGTCGAGCTGGAAGTCGTCGAGGCTCATGGTCTGCGAGGTATCGATCACCAGCACGATGTCACGGCCTTCCGGCGGCGGGGTGAGCCACCGGCCGACCTCACGCGGCTGACTGAGTGCAACGACGATCAGCGCGAAGCCGAGCGCGGTGAGCCACAGCGGCAGGCGGGCGCCGGGCAGGCGCGGCTCGGCTGCTGCCGCCGGCAGCAGGTGCGGGTGCTTGAGCCGCCAAGTGGTGGTTATGCCCTCGCTGCTGCGGCGCAGGACAAACACCAGCCAGGCCGGGACAGGCAACAGGGCGATCAGCCAGAGGGGTTGGGCGAGTTCGAACATTTAATGCCTATTCGATGCGCCGATTTCCCTCACCCCCGCTTCGCGTCGGCCTTTTATCCTCGCAATGCGGGGGGTGAGGGAAAGAAGGGCTTGTTGGCAAAGTTCATCGAACATAGCCTGAGCATCTTGCTGCGGCGCGCCGAAGCGCAGGCGCTGCAACTCATCCAGCCAAAGCGGCTCGGGCGCACGCCGGAACTGCGGCAACAGTGCCGCCAGTTCGCCCGCCGCCCCTTGGATGTCGGTCCGGCCGCGCAGCCGCCGCAAGGTGCGCAAGGGCGCGCGGCGGCGCCAGTGCCAGTAGAGGCCGGCGACGATGGCGATGCCGGCCAGCGCTGCGCCGGTGAGCAGCAGCCAGTCGTTGCTCGGGGTGGCGGCTAGTGGTATCACCGGCTCGACGATGTCGGCCAGGTCTTTAGTCGGGTCAGGCATGGTGGAGCAGCAGCGGCAGCAGGTCGTCGACCTCGCTGCCCAGATTGATGTGGCGCACGCCGGCGCGAGCGAGATGGTTGGCGACAGCGGCTTGTCGGTTGCGGAAGGCGGCGGCATAGGCCGCGCGTTCCGCCGCGTGGCCGGTGTCGACCCAGATATCGTCGCCGCGGGTCATGTCATGGAATCGGGCCAGGCCGACCTCGGGCAGGGCGCGCTCGGCTGGGTCATTGATCTGCACGGCAAAGAGGTCCATGCGCTCGGCCAGGCGGGCGAGCAGCGGTTCGTGCGCCTCGGTCAGCCAGGCGAAGTCGCTGAGCAGGATAAGTTCGGCGCCGCGCGGCAACCCGGCGTCCAGGGCGATCAGGCGGTCGAGGTAGTGCACCGGCTCGGTGATCGCGGCATCCGGCAGCGGCGGGCAGGGCCGGGCCGTCGCTTCGATCAGTGCCAATGCGCCGCCGCGGCCGTGCAGCGGCGGCAGGTCGAGATCGGCGCTGTCCCAAAGGGTGCCGCCGATGGCGGCGTTGTGGCCGGCGGCGGCGAAGGCGAGCAGGGTGGCGACGCGGGCGGCTTGGGCGACCTTCAAGCGCCGGCGGGTGCCGAAGCGCATGCTGGCCTCGCGGTCGATCACCAGGTGCAGGGTGGGTTGCCGTTCTTCGCGGTAGCTCTTGAGATAGGCCCGGCCGGTGCGGGCGGTGGTGCGCCAGTCCATGTCGCGGATGTCGTCGCCGGTGACATAGGGCCGCGATTCCTCGAAGTCGAGGCCGTGGCCGAGCCAGGGCGAGGACCAGTCACCGGCGTGGTGGTCGTGCACCTCGCGCGCCGGTTGCGCCTCGGCCAGCAGCTCGGCCTGGACGGCGAGGCCGGCGATCTCGTCGGCGGCGAGCAGCGGCGCCTGTACGGCTTGCGGCAGGCCGGGCGTTCGGCCTGCGCGCAGCCGGGTCAGCCAATCAAGGCGCAGGGATGGCATCCAACAGGCCGGCGATCAAGCTGTCGCGCGAGAGCTTTTGCAGCCGGGCGTTGAGGCTCAAGATGATGCGGTGGCGCAGGCAATCGGGCGCGATCTCGCGCACATCGTCCGGGGTGACGTAGTCGCGGCCGCGCAGGTAGGCCAGTGCCGAAGAGGCGTGCGACAGGGCCAGGGCCGCGCGCGGACTGGCGCCGACTTCGACCGCCTCGGCCCACTCGGGGCGCCAGGCGCCCGGCGCGCGCGAGGCGCGGGCCAGGTCGACCATGTATTGCTCGACCTCCGGCGCGATGTGGACCTGGCGCACCTCTTCGCGGGCGGCCAATGCGGTGGCGACATCCAGCACCGGGGCGATCGGCCCCTGGCCTTCTGTCGGATGGCGGGCGCGGTCGCGGCGCAGAATCTCCAATTCCTCGTCCGCGCTCGGGTAGTCCAGCATCACGTGCAAGAGGAAACGGTCGAGCTGCGCCTCGGGCAGGGGGTAGGTGCCGGCCTGCTCGATCGGGTTCTGGGTGGCCATCACCATGAACAAGGGCGGCAGCTTTCGCGTGGCGCCGCCGGCGGTGATCTGGTGTTCCTGCATGGCCTCGAGCAGGGCCGACTGCACCTTGGCCGGCGCCCGGTTGATCTCGTCGGCCAGGATGATCTCGTTGAACAGCGGGCCCTCGGCGAAATGGAAGCTGCCTTCCTGCGGCCGGTAGATGTCGGTGCCGGTGAGATCGCCGGGCAGCAGGTCGGGCGTGAACTGGATGCGCTGGAAGCGGGCATGGATGCCGGCGGCCAGGGTCTTCACCGCGGTCGTCTTGGCCAGGCCGGGCAGGCCCTCGACCAGGACGTGGCCGCCGGCGAGCAGGCCCACCACCAGGCGGTCGAGCAGGCCGGCCTGGCCGACGATGACGGCCTCCAGGGCGTGGCGGAGTTCCAGGATTTTCGCTTGCTGCTGCATGGCAGACCTTCGTCGGGAGCGATGCGGAACGCTATTCTATCTGCGGCTTCGGCCACAATGGTGCAATCGGCCCAAGCCGGTGTGCTTGACCGTGGAACTTAGCCGGGCATTTTCGGCTCAAGCAAGAGCCGCCTTTTGAAGTTATAGTGCGGCATCGCATGAACAAGCCGCATTTCAGAAAGGTTTCGAGCTACACCATGTCGCGCAAGCTGATCCTGCCTCTTGTCCTGCTGATTCTGGCCGTCGCCGGCTGGCTGGTCTGGCGTCAGATGGGCAGCGCCAACCAGGCCAATGTCTACAAGACCCAGGCGGTCGACCGCGGCGACATCGTCGAGTCCATTTCGGCAAACGGCACGCTCAACCCCGTGGTTCTGGTCAATGTCGGCACCCAGGTCTCCGGCAGCATCAAGCGGCTCTATGCCGATTTCAACAGCGTGGTGAAGAAGGACCAGGTGCTGGCCGAGCTCGACCCCGCCCTGATCGAGGCCCAGTTGCGCCAGGACCAGGCCAATCTGGCCAATGCCGAGGCCGGCCTGGGCCTGGCGCGGGCCAAGGACAAGCGCACCCGCGAATTGTTCCAGCAGAAATTCGTCTCCCAGGATGCCGTCGACCAGGCCCGGCAACAACTCGATTCCGCCCTGGCCCAGGTCGATCTCGCCCGCGCCCAGGTCGCGCGCAGCCGGACCAATCTCGGCTACACCGTCATCCGCTCGCCGGTCGACGGCGTGGTGGTGGCGCGCAACATCGACGTCGGCCAGACCGTGGCGGCCAGCTTCCAGACGCCGACCCTGTTCCAGATCGCCGGCGACCTCAAGGCCATGCAGATCGACACCAGCGTGGCCGAGGCCGACATCGGCAAGGTGCAGATCGGCCAGTTGGCGAGGTTCAGCGTGGATACCTTCATCGACCGCGAATTCGAGGCGCGGGTCAAGCAGGTCCGCTTGAATCCCACGGTGCAACAGAACGTGGTCACCTACAACGTGGTGCTGGTGCTCGACAACCCGGAAGGCCGGCTGATGCCCGGCATGACCGCCCACGTCCAGATTGACGTCGGCCGCCACGCCAATGTGCTACGCGTGCCCAATGCGGCGCTGCGCTACCAGCCGAAGGATCAGGAGAAGGCGGCCGCCGGCAGCAAACAGAAGGCCGGCAGCCAGGTCTACAAGCTGGTCGATGGCCGGCCGGTGCCGGTGAAGATCAAGACCGGCGCCAGCGACGGCAATTTCACCGAGGTGACCGGTGGCGAGCTCAAGGCGGGCGACCCGATCATCATGCGCGAGATCGGCCAGAGCAAGGACACGAAGAGCAGCGCCTTCCAGTTCCGCTTCATGTGATGGCGCCGCTGATTCAGGTCGAAAAACTCAGCAAGAGCTACGCGACCGGCGGTCGTCAGGTGCCGGTGCTGCATGGCATCGACCTGACCATCGAGGCCGGCGAGTTCGTTGCCATCATGGGGCCGTCCGGCTCGGGCAAGTCCACCTTCATGAATATCCTCGGCTGTCTCGACGTGCCCGACGCCGGCCGCTATGTCTTGGATGGCCGAGAGATATCCGCCTTGGCGGCCGACGAGCTGGCCGCCATCCGCAACCGCTCCATCGGCTTCGTCTTCCAGGGCTTCAACCTGCTCAAGCGGGTGAGCGCCATCGACAACGTCGCCTTGCCGCTGCTCTATGCCGGGGTCGACCGGGCCGAGCGCGAACGGCGGGCGCTGGAACTGCTGCGCGCCACCGGGCTGGAGCGGCACGTCCGTTCCCTGCCCAACCAGATGTCGGGCGGCCAGCAGCAGCGGGTGGCCATCGCCCGTGCCCTGGTCAACCGGCCGCCGCTGATCCTGGCCGATGAGCCGACCGGCAATCTCGACAGCCATACCAGCCAGGAGATCATGGACATCTTCGCCCGGCTCAACCGCGAGCAGGGCATCACCATCATCCTGGTCACTCACGAACTGGACGTCGCCCACTACGCCAAGCGGCTGGTGCGCTTCGTCGACGGCCATATCGTCGAGGACGGAACCCCCACGCCATGAGGCTAGTCAACATCAGCGCCATCCTGGCCGAGTCGTTGCGCGCCATGGGCATGAACCGCATGCGCACGGCGCTGGCTATGCTCGGCATGGTCATCGGCGTGGCCGCGGTGGTGTTGATGCTGGCGGTCGGCCGCGGCGCCCAATTGACCGTGGAGCAGTCCATCGCCTCCATGGGCAGCAACCTGTTCATCGTGCTCTCCGGCTCCAGCACTTCGGGCGGCTTGCGCATCGGCGCCGGCACCATTCCCACCCTGACCTTGAACGACGCCGAGGCGATCGCCCAACTGCCCTCGGTCAAGGCGGTGGCCCCGATCTATCAGGGCAGCGCCCAGATGGTCTACGGCGCCAACAACTGGAGCACGCTGGTCTACGGCAGCATGCCGGCCTATTTCGACGTGCGCGGCTGGAGTTTCGAGGCCGGCCACAGCTTCGACCAGAGTGACGTCCGTGGTGCGACCCGGGTGGTGGTGCTGGGGCGCACCGTAGCGCAGAATCTGTTCGGCGATGAGGACCCCATCGGCAAGATGGTGCGGATCAAGAACAGCCCGTTCCGGGTGGTCGGCCTGCTCGAGGCCAAGGGCCAGAGTCTGGATGGCCGCGACCAGGACGACACGGCCATGATTCCGGTCACCACGGCCCAGCGCAAGCTGTTCGGCAACCCCTTCCCGGGCACGGTGCGCTACATCTCGGTGCAGGCAGTCTCGCGCGAGGCGATGACCGATGCCGAGCGCGAGATGACGCAACTGCTGCGCCAGCGCCACCGCCTGAGCGAACGGGCCGAGAACGACTTCACCATCCGCAACCTCACCGCCTCGGCCCAGGCCGAGGCCGCTTCGGCCCAGGCCATGTCCTTCATGCTCGGCGCCATCGCTTCGATCTCGCTCCTGGTCGGCGGCATCGGCATCATGAACATCATGCTGGTCTCGGTCACCGAACGCACCCGCGAGATCGGTATCCGCATGGCCATCGGCGCGCGCCGGCGCGACATCCTCACTCAGTTCCTGCTCGAGGCCGTGATCCTCTGCGTGGCCGGTGGCCTGATCGGCGTCCTGCTCGGCGTCGGCGGCGCCTGGCTGTTGAGCGCCTTGGCCGGGATGACGGCGGTGGTCACTCTGGGCTCCATCCTGCTCTCCTTCGCCTTCGCCGCCGGCATCGGCATCTTCTTCGGGCTCTATCCCGCCCGGCGCGGCGCCGGCCTGTCGCCGGTCGAGGCCCTGCGCTACGAGTAATTCGTCTTGCCGGCTCCGGCCCGGTATCATCGGCACTTGGAACCAAGTGACTCCAAGCCATGGATTGCCACGGAGGCTTCGCCTCCTCGCAATGACGTCATCGCGAATCCCCGCTATGCGAGGACATAGGGCCGAAGGCCCGTGGCGATCCATCTGCAACGCGGTTCATGGCTTATCGATTAGGGACATGCACGGATGGAACTCGCCATCGCCTTCATCATCGGTTTGCTCATCGGCCTCGCCGGACTGCTCTGGCTGCGTGGCCGCGGCATGGCCGAGCGCGCGACCCTCGCGAGCCGGGCCGAGCAGGCCGAGCGCTTCGTCGACGAGACCCGCCGGATGCAGGCCGAGCGCGAGGCGCTGTTCAACCGCCTGCAGGCGGAGAACGGCGAGCTGAAGGCCGAAGCCGCCAAGCTGGCGGCGCAGCTTGCCGCCGAGCAGGCCGCCGCCGCCGAGAAGATCGCGTTGCTGTCAGGCGCCGAGCAGAAGCTGGCCGACGCCTTCCAGGCCCTGTCGGCCGAGGCCTTGAAGAGCAACAACCAAGCCTTCCTGGAACTGGCCAAGCAGAACCTCGCCACCTTCCAGGAAACGGCCAAGGGCGACCTGGAAGCGCGCAAGCAGGCGGTCGACGTCCTGGTCAAACCCATCCACGAGGCCCTGGAAAAACTCGGCTTGCAAACCCAGGAGATCGAGCGCCAGCGGACCGGCGCCTATGCCAGTCTGACCGAGCAGGTGAAGGGCCTGATGCTGGCGCAGGACAGTCTCAAGCAGGAGACCGGCCGCCTGGTGCGCGCCCTGCACCGGCCCGAGGTGCGCGGCCGCTGGGGCGAGGTGCAACTCAAGCGCGTGGTCGAGATGGCCGGCATGCAGGCCCATTGCGATTTCTTCGAGCAAGAGACGGCCGAGGCGGACGGCCGCCGGCAACGGCCGGACATGCTGGTCAAGCTGCCCGGCGGCAAGAGCGTGGTGCTCGACTCCAAGGCGCCGATCGCCGCCTTCCTGGAGGCGGCCGAGAGCGAGACCGACGAGGCGCGTGGCCGGCACATCAAGCAGTTCGCCCGCCACGTGCGCGAGCACGTCAAGGAGTTGGGTGCCAAGGCCTATTGGGACCAGTTCCAGCCCTCGCCCGAATTCGTGGTGCTGTTCCTGCCGGGCGAGGCCTTCTTCAGCGCCGCCCTGCAGGAAGACCCGCAGCTCATCGAATACGCCAACGAACATCGGGTGATCCTGGCGACGCCGACGACCTTGCTGGCGCTCTTGAAGGCGGTGTATTTCGGCTGGCGCCAGGAGAGCCTGGCCGAGAATGCGCGCAAGATCAGCGAACTGGGCAAGGAGCTGTACGAGCGCCTGGGCGTGATGGCCGGCCACTGGTCCAGCGTCGGCAAGAACCTCATGCAGGCGACCGAGGCTTACAACAAGGCGACCGGCTCGCTGGAGACCCGGGTGCTGGTCAGCGCCCGTCGCTTCCAGGAATTGCAGGCGGCCACCGAGGCCAAGGAGATCGTCACGCCGGTGCTGGTCGAGTCGGTGCCGCGCCAGTTGCAGTCGGCGGAGCTGACGCCACCCGAGGAAGATGAAGCAATTGGTTGATACCCCATGGATCGCCACGGCCCTTCGGGCCTCGCGATGACCGGGAATGGTCATTGCGAGCGAAGCGAAGCAATCCATGTGCGTTACGATGTTGCACGCATGAAATCGAGTTGGATGCTGGTCGCCGGTGCCAGCTTCGCCGCCATGGGCGTCTGCGTGAAGCTGGCCGCGCAATGGTTCAGCAGCGAAGAGCTGGTGTTCTATCGTTCCGTTTTCGGTCTGGTCGTCATTGCCATTGCCGTGCTCTGGTGGCATGGCCGCGAGGCGCGCCAGCACCTGTTCGGACAGTACTTTCTGCTGCATTTGAGCCGGGGCGTGGTCGGCTTCATCGCCCTGATGCTGTTCTTCTACAGTCTTACCCGGCTGCCGCTGGCGGCGGCGATCACCCTCAACTACACCTCGCCCCTGTTCCTGGCCCTGGCCATGCCGTTTTGGCTGAAGGAGCGGCCGAGCCTGTTGCAGTACTTCAGCGTCATGCTCGGGTTCGTCGGTGTCGTGCTGCTGTTGCGGCCCTGGCAGGCGGGCGGCGATGTCCTCGCCGGGCTGGCCGGGTTGCTCTCGGGTTTGCTCGCGGCCTGGGCCTATGTCCATGTCCGGCAGTTGGGCCAATTGCGCGAGCCGGAATGGCGCACGGTGCTCTGGTTCACCGTGGTGGCCAGCGTGGGCGCGGCCGTGTTTGCCACGACCGGGGAATGGCATCCGCTGGCCTGGAATAACATTGGCTTGCTGCTGGCGCTGGGATTCTTCGCGACGCTGGGCCAGTTCGGCATGACCCGGGCCTACAAGCGGGGCCAGACCGTGGTGGTGGCGAGCTTCGCCTTCAGTACGGTGGTCTTCGGCGCCCTGCTCGATGTATTAATATGGAATGATCCATTACCGATGCTCGCCTGGTTCGGCATCGCGCTCACCGTGGGCGCGGGGCTGTGGGCGGTGTACCTGAACGAAAAAAGGAAAACGACATGATTGCCATCAACGTCAAGAACAACCTGATCAGCGTCTCCGTCATGGGCGAATTCACCGTGACCGACTACAAGGACTTCGAGCAGCAGGTGCTGCACAACATCGAGTTCGAGGGTGGCGTCTATCTGCTGCTCGACCTGCGCGACATGGTCAGCTATACGCTGGACGTCGCCTGGGAAGAGATTCGCTTCTCGCGCCAGCACCGCTACGACTTCCGCAAGATCGCGGTGGTCACCAGCGACGAGTGGATGGTCTGGCTCGCCTGGATCAACAGCCTGTTCACCGACGCCGAGATCCAGGTATTCGACGAGCCGGGCCTTGCCCTCGACTGGCTGGAAGGCCGCGTCGCTTAAGGCCGCCGTGACCGCGCGCAAGGTTGCCCAGTTCATCCAGGCACAAGCGGTGTCCGAGGGGGCCGGCGTCACCGTGCACCGCACCATCGGCACCCCGGCCCGGCGCAACCTCGACCCCTTCCTGATGCTCGATCATTTCAGCAGCGACGACCCCGACGACTACATCGCCGGTTTCCCCGACCACCCGCATCGCGGCTTCGTCACCCTGACCTATATGCTCGACGGCCACATGCTGCACCAGGACAGCATGGGCAACCGCGGCGACTTGCGGGCCGGCGGCGCCCAGTGGATGAAGGCGGCCAGCGGCGTCATCCATTCCGAGATGCCGCAGCAGAGCAACGGACTGATGCGCGGCTTCCAGTTGTGGGTCAATCTGCCTGCGAGCGAGAAGATGAGCGACCCCGGTTATCAGGAATTCTCGCCCGAGGCGATTCCCGAGATTGCCGGCAACGGGGTGCGGGTGCGTCTGCTGGCTGGCGAATACGGCGGCAAGTCCGGCCCCATCGCAGACCCGAATACTAAAGTGCAGTATCTAGACGTCAGTCTGGAGGCCGGCGTGGCGTTCAGCCGTGAACTCGACCCGGCAGCGACCGCCTTCGTCTACGTCTTCGAGGGCAGCGCCAGCCTCGACGGCAGCGAGCTGCCGCAACACCGCCTGGCCGTGCTCGGCGCCGGCGATTCGGTCGAACTGACGGCGGGTGAGGCGGGTGCCCGCTTCATCCTGGTCGCTGGGTTGCCGCTCAATGAGCCCATCGTGCAATACGGCCCCTTCGTGATGAACAGCCGCGAAGAGATCGAACAGGCCATGCAGGATTACCGCGACGACCGGCTGGTGCAGAAGAAGGCGACCATGACCGGCAACTGATCGGCCGCTTGTCAGCCCCTCATGCAGGTCCTCATCGTCTATTACTCCCGTACCGGCCATACCGCCGGGCTGGCCGATGCCTTGGCCGCGGAGGCCCGTCGTCGCGGCCATGCGGTGACCGTCGAGCGGATCCGGGCGCAACGCGAGTGGAACAAATGGCTGTTGCCTGTCCCCTTGCTGCCGCTGCTGCCTCTGTTGCCGGTTTATCTCTTGAGTGCGCGTTTCCGCCGCTTCTGGCACCGCATCTATCACCAACCCGAACAGGCGATCCGGCCGCTGGCGGTGCCCGATGTCTCCAACTTCGACCTGGTCCTGCTGGGCACGCCGAAGTGGCTCTATCTCGCCTACCCCGTCGCCCGCTGGCTGAATACGATCGCGGGTTTGGACAGCAAGCGGGTGGCGAGCTTCGCCACCTTCTGCGGTCCGCCGCTCGAAGTGTTCGAGCTCGGCATGCTGTTCGAGCCGCTGGAGGCGCACCTGCGCGCGTGCGGCACCATCGTGGCGGGGCGTCTGGCGATATCGAGCGGCTATCACCCCTATTTCTTTTTCGGAGAAATGCAGCGGCTGTTCCGCTGGATCGCGCTCAAGGCCTTCGGCCGGCCGCTGGCCGACTTCACCCTGGACGGCGAGATCGGTCGGGCCGAGTTCCAGCGTTTCTGCGACGAGGTCTTGGCTTAGCCGGTGGTACGCGGCGGCCGGAACACCTCGGTGTTGTCGTAATAGGCCGCCTTGGCATTGGCCGCATCGAAGCCCGGCACGCCCAGCACCGGCATGACGAAGAGGTCGGCCGGTTTCGTCACCGCACCGTTCAGCCAGGCCTCGGCGATGGCGGCATCCAGCGCCGGTGGCGGCGGGCCGGCTTCGGGCAGCGCATCCATTTGCAGGAACAGGCACTTGCCGGTCATGCCGGGGTAGGGTGCTAAGCCCTTCTCCATCAAAGCGTGGCCGATGACATAAAACCGTGCCTCGTGCCATTTCTTCCGCTGTTCCCAGAACGCCGCCTGCCACTGTTTTGTCCGCAAGAGATCGGCCAGATCGGCATCGCGCGCCACCAGCACCAGGCCGCTCTCGTCGAACAGGGTGGCGGCGTTCGAGGCCGGGCTGCGCTGGCCCTTGGGCGCGCTGGCCAGTTCGTGGCATTGCACGGCATTGAGCGCGGCCTTGGTGCGGGGAAAGGTCAGCCAGATCAGGGCGTTGAAGAAGTCGTGGGCGGAGGCTAAGCGCGTGGGCACCTGGCCGGTCTCCAATATCTGCTGCTCGTAGTCGAGTTGGCCGCAGGCGCTGGTTTGTTCGGCGAAGCGCACGGCATGACCGGCGGCGTTGCGCAGGTTCTGTGCTTCAGCCAGGGCGTTGAGTTGTTCTGTGCTTGGCCAGCTCTGTGCGTTGCGGAAGCACGCGGCCCAATGGGCGACGCTACCGCACAGGGGCAGGGTGTCGAAGGCGGGGGTCCAGGCGGGGGTGGTCATTTGAATTGCTGGGTGTGTTCACTGGTGATGCTGTTTCCCTCACCCCTGCCCCTCTCCCGGAGGGAGAGGGGGTGTATTTTGCCTCTCCCTCCGGGATACCGAAGGGTAGGGGCCTCATCAGAGGCCGACGCGAAGCGGCGGGTGAGGGAGATTTTGTTACTTTGTCCTTGTCGGGTGATGTTCACGCCCGCCCGGCCAGCCGCGCCCGATAGCGCCGGGTCAACTCGTGCTCAGGCCCGAGCAGGTTGAACAAGATGATCAGGGCGCGGCGGCCGATGTCGTCGCGGTAATCGGGCTGGGTTTGGGCCAGTTCGAGCAGCAGGTCGAGCGCGTCTGCCATGCGGTCTTCGACCAGGGCGCGGGCGGCCTGGCAGAAGCGGGCCTCGGCCGTGCCGGCGGCGAGTGTCTCGGGGTCCTGCTCGGCGGCGGCGATCAGTTCCAGATGGGTGAGCAGGGGGGCGATGCGGCCGTCGCGCCGCGCCTCGTTCGGCAAGGCGGTGAGCAGGGCCAGTGCCTGGCCGGGCTGGCCGGAGAGCAACAGCAGCTTGGCCAGGTCGGCGCTGATCGAGAGATCGTCCGGGTGGTCCACCGCGGCGCGGGCGAGCAGGGCGATGGCGTCATCAAGACGGCCTTCCTGGTGAGCCTTGAGTGCCTGCTGCCGGGCCGGGTCGCTGTCGATGGCGACGAAGCGGCCGAGCGCGGCGCGAAAGGTGCTGTCGGGTTCGGCGCCGTGGATGCTGTGCACCACCGCGCCGTTGAGGAAGAACTTCACCGTCGGCACGCTGGTCACGCCGTGCTCGCGGGCGAGGCCGCCGATCTCGTCGGTGTTGGCCATCACCAGCAGGAAGCGGCCGCCGTAGTCGGCGGCCAGTTGCACCAGGCGCGGCATCAGCACCATGCAGGGGCCGGCCTTGGGCGTCCAGAAATGCACCAGCACCAGGCCTTTGCGCGAATTGCCCAGCACCAGGTCGTTGAAGTTGGCGCGGCTGGCATCGAAGACGTAGGGCGAGAGCGACATGGGCGGGTTTGCGGGCGGCTGGCAGTGCGCCTATTATCCCACGCTCACCTGCAATGAAAGGAAGGACCGCTTTATGACCACCCACGCCATGAACAACGACGAAGTCACCCTGTTCAGGAAGGAGATCGAGCTGCTCATGGCCGAGCGCCAGCGGTTGCTGCAGGTGGTCGGCGCTGCCGCCGTGCTGGTGGCCAACCTCGACAGCGAGACCCTGCCCGACGACCAGGACACCATCGACGCCGCCGAGATGCTGGCGGAACACCTCAACGGCCTGACCGAGGAGACCCTGCTCGACGCCCTCAACGCGGTCAAGGCCGAGCTCGACCACGAGGCCCAGGCCAAGGAAGACGCCGGCCAGTGAGCGACCTGTTCGAGGCCGAGCACGCCATCGACTTCGAACGCCGCTTCGGCGGCGTCCGCCGGCTCTACGGCCCCGCCGCCTTCGAACGCTTCCAGCAGGCCCACGTCTGCATCATCGGCATCGGCGGCGTCGGCTCCTGGGTGGCCGAGGCCCTGGCCCGCAGCGCCATCGGCGAGCTGACCCTGATCGACCCCGACCATGTCGCCGAATCCAACATCAACCGTCAGGTCCATGCCCTGACGCCGGAGCTGGGCAAGGCCAAGGCCCAGGCCATGCGCGAGCGCATCGCCGCCATCAACCCGCGCTGCAAGGTGAACCTGATCGAAGAATTCCTGGCCGAAGACAACGTCGAAGCCCTGCTGCACGCGCGCTACGACTACATCGTCGACGCCATCGACAGCGCCCGGGCCAAGGTGGCGCTGATCGCCCACTGCAAGCGGCGCAAGCTCAAGCTCGTCTGCGTCGGCGGCGCCGGCGGCCAGGTGGACCCGGCCCGCATCCAGATCGACGACCTCGCCCGCACCAGCCAGGACCCGTTGCTGTCCAAGGTGCGCAGCAAGTTGCGCAAGGAGCACGGTTTTCCGCGCGAGCCGAAGAAAAAGTTCGGCGTCGATTGCGTCTATTCCACCGAGAACCTGATCTACCCCAGCGCCGAGGGCGGCGTCTGCTACGAAAAGCCCGAGGATGCCCACGTCCACGGCCTCAACTGCGCCGGCTTCGGCTCGTCGGCCTGCGTCACCTCGGTCTTCGGCATGCTCGCTGCGGCCAAGGTGCTGAATGCGCTGGCGGGGAAGGCGTAGGGTGCGTTCCACGCACCAATAACAAGCTGAAAATCGGTGCGTGGAACGTTTATCCTCGCGCAGCGGGGGCACCCTACCCAGGGTCTGGAGGCGATATATGCGGCGGCGTGATTTTCTACAACTGATGGCACTGGCTGGCGTGGTCGGCCTGACCCCGGCATTCTCATTCGCCAATACCAATCCGGAACGGCATCAGATGATCGAGGTCTGGCGAGGCCGGATCAAGGCCATCCTCGCCCGCGACCGTCTGCCCATCCTCGATGCCCAGGCCACCTATGTCGCCGGCAAGACCAATGTGGAACGCATGCTGGGCTATATGGATGACTTGAATATCGCCCAGATCGCCTTTGCGCCCGCTTATGATCTTACGGCCGGCTCCGCCCTGGAGCTGCAGCGCAGCCACCCGGAATATTTCATCCCGACCACCAATAGCGGCGAGTGGAACGGCTGGTGGGACGATCCCGCCCGCTTTCTCGCGGCGGTGCGCCAGCAGTTGCAGAGCGGCCAGTACTTTTTCATGGGCGAGCACGAGTTCCGCCATTACCCCTCGCCGGAACAGGTGAGGGCGGGGCGCAGCGAGCGCGACATTACCGTAGATATCACCGGTCCGGCAGGCCAGGGCCTGTTCCAGCTCAGCGAGGAATTCGGCGTCGCCTTCCAGCTCCATTACGAGATCGAAGACCGTCTGTTGCCCGCCCTTGAGACGATGCTGACGAATTACCCCAAGGCCAAGGTGATCTGGTGCCACCTGGCCATGATCCGCTATCCCGAGCGGAGCAGCCGCTACGGCCCGGCCTATGTCCGCTCCCTGATCGAGCGCTTCCCCGGCCTGCACTTCGACTTGGCCGTGCCGCCGCCGGCCAGCGTCTACGGCCCTTCCGGCGCACGCGATTCCACGCTCTACGCCAATGGCCGGCTGCGTGACGACTGGAAAGCGGTGCTGGAGGCGCACCCGGACCGCTTCCTGGCGGCCAGCGACTATCGCCCGCCCATCGAGGGGGCGTATCCGAAGATCATCGGCCACCAGCGTGAGTTGATTCTTGATGTCCTGAGCGAGCGCAGCCGGCATTCGATCGCCTATCAGAATGCCTGGCGCTTGATGACCGGGGAGGTCTGGGCGGGTTGAACACCCACAACGACGTGGGCCTCAGTTCCCGGTTTGCGTGACTTCGGTGTTCGGCATGTTCGCTGCCGCCAAGGTGCTGAATGCGCTGGTGGGGAAGGTGGTCAGATAAAACCAGCACAACTGTTCTCTGGTGTAAATCAGGGGTCGAACAATTTGGTTCTCTTCTGGGTATTGCCAAAACACTCGGTCATAATATGATTACATCCGCATGCCCATGCATGCGATATAACTAACTCAGGAGTCCAAGATATGCAGGTTCTTAGCAAAACGGGGAGCTTGACCGCTCTTGCCGCAGGTATCGCGATGGCAATCACCGGCTGCGCCAGCAGCCCGGACAAGATTGCCGCTGCCTCTACCTCGCCTATTCAGTACCAAAACCACAGTTTCACTCAGGTTGCCTCCGAGATGGAGCGCATCAATCGCCGTGCCAGCGACTTGTATGGTTCGCTCAAGAAGAAGGCGGATGACGATGCTGCCCAAATGGCTATCGGCATGGTCCTGTTCTAGCCCGCCCTGTTCTTCCTTGAGGGTGGCGATGGCCCCGAGGCCGCTGAATACGCACGCATCAAAGGCGAACGCGATGCCCTTGAGCGTGTGGCAGTCGAGAAGAACTGTTCCATTCCCAAGGCTCCGGACGGCGTGAAAACGACGACCGAAGCCGCCAAGAAGGAAGGCGCTTCCTAAGGCAATGATGGGTGGCAAACCTCTAGTTTGCCACCCGCTGATTTCAGTTTGATTGAAGCGCTACCGCAAGGGTTGCGCTAAATGTAAGGCTGGTCGTTCCGTTCCTTCGGCGGTAGGTGGTGTCAAGCTACCTCGCAAGATTCACATTCAACATATCCGCGGCAAGGGATCATCCTCCAACTCCGGCAACACCCGCCGCCCGCCCAGTTCCGTCTCCAGCAACACCCTCCCACCGCCGGCCTCGATGCGGCCGATGATCGCGGCGTCCGCGCCGTTCGGCAGGGCGCGCCAGGCGGCCAGTATCGTTTCCGCCGTTTCCGCTTTCGCAATGGCGACGATGCGGCCTTCGCAGGCGAGGTAGTAGGGGTCGTAGCCGAGCATTTCGCACACGGATTGCACTTCGCCGCGCACGGGCACGGCGGTCTGTTGCAGTTGGACGCTGTGGCCGGTGGCCTGGGCGATTTCGTGGGCGACGGTGGCCAGCCCCCCGCGCGTGGGGTCGCGCATGAATTTCAGGCCGGGCAGGTGCCAGATGGCCTGGGCCAGGGGCAGCACCGAGGCGGAGTCGGATTGCAGGCTGCCGGACAAGCCGAATTGCTCGCGCGCCAGCAGCACGGCGACGCCGTGGTCGCCGACCGGGCCGGAGACGAGCACGGCGTCGCCGGGCTGGATTTGCTTGAGGCCGAGGGCGGCGGTGGCCTGGCGCTCGCCGATGCCGGCGACGTTGAGATACAGGCCGCCGCCCTGGCCGCGCGGCACCACCTTGGTGTCGCCGGCCGCCACGGCAGCGCCGTTGGCCTGCGCGGCGCGGGCGAAGCTGGCGATCAGCCGATCCAGTTGGGCAACTTCCAGGCCTTCCTCGATCAGGGCGGAGAGGGTGAGATAGCGCGGCACGGCGCCGGCGACGGCGAGGTCGTTGACCACGCCGTGCACCGCCAGGCTGCCGAGGTTGCCGCCGGGAAATTCCAGCGGCTGCACGGTGAAGCCGTCGGTGGTGAGCATAAGCTGGCCTGAGAGGCTCGGCAGGGGCACGGCGTCGGCATCGGTGTCGAGCAGGGGGTTGGCCAGGTGGCGGGCGAACAACTCGGCCACCAGTTCGCGCATGAAGCGGCCGCCGTTGCCGTGGGCGAGGAGAATGCGGTCAGCCATGAGTTGTCAGGATAAGCTCGGCATAGTTAGTATCTCGTCGCCGGATTATGGCGAGTCTGGGTGTGCTGCGGCTAGTGTCCGGCCGGATATTTCTTTCAAGGGGATGTTCATGTTCGCCAGATTGATGCGACACATTGTGCTGCTTGGACTGGTTCTGATGAGCACCTCCGCCTGGGCAGAATTGAGCCCGCTGCCGGCGACCGACATGGTGGCCAATGACATCACGCCGGCCATTCCCTTCGATCTCGATGCGCTCAAGCGCAACTGGCGAGCGCGGGTCAATGCGGTGAAGGCGACGGGCCAGGTACCGATCATCGATATCGAATCCAGCTTCAATACCGGCAAGCTGGAGATCAGGCGATTTGCCGAAGGCATGGACGAGCTCGGCGTCGCCCTCATCGCCTATTCGCACGACACCAAGCGGGGCTGGTCGGACGCCGCCGGCCGGGTGGTGGCGGTCGACCCCTGGCGCTTCATCCCGGCGACTATCGGCGGCACCGAGAACTTTGCCGAAGACCCTGAGGGGTTCGTGGCGCTGCTGCGGCAACATGTGGTGCGCGACAACTATCCCCTGATGGCCGAGCACGAGTTTCGCCATTACCCCTCGCCGCGCCAGGTGAAGCGGGGCGAGCTGCACCGCGACGTCAGCGTGCCGATCGACGGCCCGGCCGGCGAGGCGTTGTTTGCGCTGTCCGAACAGACCGAGGGCTCTTTCCAGATTCATTACGAGATCGAGGACGGCCTGTTGCCTCCGCTGGAGAAGATGCTGGCCAAGCACCCCAAGGCCAAGGTGATTTGGGCGCATCTGGCCCAGATCCGCTATGCCGAGCACAGTCGCATCTACGGCCCGGCCTATGTGCGCAAGCTGATCGAGACCTACCCCAATCTCTATTTCGATGTGGCCTTCGGCGGCCCGAACTCGGTCTATCCAATCAGCAACGAGCGTCATGCCCGTATCTGGGATCAGAATGCCAGTGGTGCCCAGATTCAGAAGGAATGGCTGGAGGTCATCAATGACCATCCTTGGCGCTTTCTTGCCGCGATGGATATGGGTGGTGATCGGCAAAGCCCGGACAAACTGGTCGAGTATGTGCAGAACCTGCGCCAATTCCTGAATCAATTGCCCGAGCCGACGCGCTCCATCGTAGCCTACAAGGCGGCCTGGAAACTGCTGTTCAACGAAGAGTTGTAAGCCACTCCATCACCTGGCCCAAGGCAATGCCGGCGTCGTTGACCGGCACCTGCTCGGGCAGATGCACACGAAAACCGGCGCCCACCAATAACGCCACAGCCTGTTCGGTCAGCAGGCGGTTCTGGAACACGCCGCCGGTGAGGCCGACATCACCGATGCCATGTTCCTCCCGCAGGCGCTCGGTCTGGTGCAGCAGGGCGTGGGCGAGGCTCAGGTGAAAGCCGGCGGCACGCTCGCCGGCCGGGCGCTGGGGGTCGGCGAGATAAGGCAGCAGGGGGGACCAGTCGCAGTGCCAGAGACCTTGCTCTTTGTGCAGGGGCAGTTCGATGACTACGTCCGATGCGGCTTGATGTGCCATGGATCGCCACGCACCTTCGGTGTTTATCCTCGTGTAACGGGGACTCGCGATGACGTCATTGCGAGGCGGCGTAGCCGCCGTGGCAATCCATTCGGCAGCCAACCACGAGGTGGCCGCCGCCTCCAGCCGCATCGGCGCCTCGGCCTCGAAGCTGGCTGTCGTGCAAAGGCCGGTCAGCGCGGCGGCGGCGTCGAACAGGCGGCCGACGGCGGTGCTGGCCGGGCTGTTGAGGCCGCGGTCCCAGGCGGCCTTCAAGAGTTCGGGGGCGAAGGACGCGGCTTGGCCCGTTTCCCACAGCAGGGCGGCGGCGGCGCGCCAGGATTCGCGCGCGGCCTGGTCGCCGCCGGGCAGGCGGAAGGGCCGGAGGCTGGCGACGCGCTGCCAGCGGCCAGGTCCGCCGACATAGGCCTCGCCGCCCTGGAGTTGGTCGCCTTCGCCCAGGCCGACGCCATCCCAGGCGAACACGATCCACCGCTCGACCTCGGGAAACTCCCAGGCCAGGGCCGAGGCGTGGGCCTGGTGGTGCCAGATGGTCACCAGCGGCAGCCCGGTGCTGCGCGCGAAGGGCCGATAGCCGTAGCCGGGGTGCCGGTCGAGCAGGATGGTCTCGGCGCGCACCTGATAGATGCGCTGCAGATCGGTGGCGACTTGCGCCAAGGTATCCAGGCTTTTGGCGCTGCTGAGTTCGCCGATGTGGGGCGAGAGCACGACACGATCGTCCCAGGCCAGGGCGATGGCGTTCTTGCTGTGGGCGCCCAGGGCCAGCACCGGATGCGGTACAGCTTGTGGCAGCTTCAATTCCAGTGGCGCGATGCCGCGGCCCAGGCGCAAGGGGCGGGGCCGGCCGGCGATGGGGCGATAGACCGCATCGTCGGCCGGACGCACGATGGGGCGGTCGTGGTGGAGGAAGCCGTCGGCCACGTGGGCGAGCCGGGCCTGCACCTCGGCATTGTCGGTGAGCACCGGTTCGCCGCTGAGGTTGGCCGAGGTCGCGACCAGCGGCCCACCGAAGGCCGCGAGCAAGAGATGGTGCAGCGGGCTGTAGGGCAGCAGGCAGCCGATCTCGTTCAGGCCGGGGGCGATGCCGGGTGCGAGCGGCGAGTCGGCACGCTTGGTCAGGAGCAGAATGGGCCGGGCGGCGGAGCGCAGAAAGGCGAGCTCGGCCTCGCCCGTATCGACCGCCTGTTTGAGTGATTTTTCATCGGGCGGGAAGAGCACGGCGAAGGGCTTGGCCGGGCGCTGCTTGCGCCGACGCAGGGCGGCGACCGCGTTTTCATCGGTCGCCGCGCACATCAGGTGATAGCCGCCGATGCCCTTCACCGCGACGATGCGGCCGGCCTTGAGGGCGGCGACGGCGGCTTGCAGGGCGGCCTCGTCACCGCTGGTGGGACTGGATCGCCACGCACCTTCGGTGTTTATCCTCGTGTAACGGGGGCTCGCGATGACGTCATTGCGAGGCGGCGTAGCCGACGTGGCAATCCATGCCTTTTTGCTCACCTCTTTCCTGCATACGGTGGAAGCGGGCGCTTCAACATAGCTCAAATGCGGCCCGCAGACCGGACAGGCCACCGGTTCGGCGTGGAAGCGGCGGTGCATCGGGTCCTCGTATTCGGCGCGGCAGGCCGGGCACAGGGGAAAGCCGCGCATCGCGGTGTTGGCGCGGTCGTAGGGCAGGCGCTCGATCAGGGTGTAGCGCGGGCCGCATTGGGTGCAGTTGATGAAGGGATAGCGATGGCGCCGGTCTTGCGGGTCGTCCAACTCGCGCAGGCAGTCTGGGCAGGCGAACCAGTCGGGCGGCAGATGGATATCGGGGATGCCGCCCTCGCTGTCGAGGATTTTGAATGCCGGGCAGTTTTCGAGCGCAGCGATTTCGTGATGGATCAGTTCCGGCCGCGCCGTGGCCGGCGCCTCGTCGATCAGCGCGGCGGCGAAGGCGTCGAGCGCAGCGCTATCGGCTTCGGCATGGACGAGCACCCGGCCGGTCACGTTCTGCACCCAGCCCTTGATGCCGAGCCGATGCGCCAAGCGATAGACGAAGGGACGGAAGCCGACGCCCTGGACCCGGCCGGCGATTTGCAAGCGGCGGGCCTGGCATGCGCTGACCTTAGCGCGCACGATCGCTCCTATGGGTTGTCATCGCATGCAGGCATTTCTTGACAAGGTTCGGTAGGGCAAGAGTATCTTCACTATGAACAGAATGCACGTCGATCGCTGCCGGGTGGCATGACGATGCAAGGGCCAGGGATTGCGAAAATCGAGCTGTTTTGGGTTCAGCCTTCAGGCCGACCTGCAGATGGCCGATGTATGGGCAGGGATGGCTGACTTCCGGGTGGCTTGGGCACGTATCACCGTCGCGGCTTGAGCGACATACGAAAGGATAGGCGTGGGGAGGCTGGCGGTATTCAATCAGAAGGGCGGGGTGGGCAAGACCACCACGGCCTTGAATCTGGCGGCGGCACTGCGCCGGCGGGGCCAGTCACCGTTGCTGATCGATTTGGACCCGCAGGGCCATTTGAGCCACGTCCACAACCCGACTCGGGTCGAGGTGGCGCACAGCCTGTTCGCCTTCTATCAGGACGCCATTCCCTTGCAGCAGTTGCAGCGGCCTTGGGAGGCCATCGGTCACCTGATTCCTTCGCACCAGCAGATGATGAAGGTCGATTCGATCTTCGGCAAAGGCCCTGCCGTGCTCAACCGGCTGCGCCACGGGCTGGATGTCCTGGAAAAGGCAGAGGGGGTGCGGCCGACGCTGATCGATTGCTGCCCTTATGTCGGCGTCTTGTCCTTGAACGCGATCTTTGCCGCCGATGTCGTGCTGATCCCGGTGTCGACCGACTTTCTCTCCTTGCAGGCGGCCGAGGAGATGGCGCGGACCCTGGACCTGTTGGAGCCGGTGCTCAAGCGCAAGCTGGGCCGTCGCTACCTGCTGACCCGGTTCGATCGCCGCAGAAAAATGAGCGGCGAGATCCTCGTGCGCATGAACGAACGCTTCGGCGAGGACGTGTGCAAGACGGTGATCGCGGAAAACGTCTCCATCGCCGAGAGCCCGGCCTACAACCGGGATGTCTTCCACCACGCCCAGGCGAGCCATGGCGCCCAGGATTACCTGGCGCTGTGCGACGAATTGATGGGACAGGGCTTGGTGTAGCGGCTGTTGTTGCAACAGCCTTTCAGGAACTGGCGGTCAGCAGGTCGACCACATCCTCGAAACTGGAGCCGGCATTGGCGTTGCACGTAGGCGCCACCTCACGCGTCTCCAGGACGGTGCAACCGGGATACATGCGCATCAGCTTTTGCTGCGCTTCCTGCGGATTCCTGCCGTAGATCTGGAGATTGTCGACGATCACCCCGCTGCGGGTGCGGATGCGGTAGCCGTGCTTGGCGAGGCTGTTCTGTGACATTTCTCTTTCTCTTTCATAGAGATAGCCACAGTATAGGGCGACAAACCGGCAATTCAACAGAAGTGCCTGGTTTGGGCGGTGGCATCCAGCGCAGTGTAGCGATTAGGTCACGCCTGCCGGCCAACAAGCCCCCTGCCTATTGGTCATCCCCGCGGCCAAGCGGGGCCCCGGTTTTTTGATTCGACTGGGTTCCCGCCTTTGCGGGAACGGCGCAAGCGCTTAGCGGTTACGGCCGCCGGAGCGGTGCATGCTGGAGGGTTTGGCGGCGGCAGGTTTGGGGCCGGCCGGGCCGCTGCGGCCGCCGCCTAGGGCGGGCTTGCTGCCGGGACGACCGGCAGGTTGGCTGCCAGTGCGCGATCCGGCTTGGCCGTGCCCGCGTCCGCCCCCGGGACGGTGTTCCTGGCTGCGCAACTGGATCGGTTCCGGTCTCGCATTGGGGTCCGGCTCGAAGCCGGGCACCACCTCGCGCGGCAGCTTGCGCTTGATCAGGCGCTCGATGTCGGCCAGGAACTTGTGCTCGTCGACGCAGACCAGCGACACCGCCTCGCCTTCGCAGCCGGCGCGGCCGGTGCGGCCGATGCGGTGGACATAGTCCTCGGGCACGTTGGGCAGCTCGTAGTTGACCACGTGCGGCAGCTCGGTGATGTCGATGCCGCGCGCGGCGATGTCGGTCGCCACCAGCACCTGCAGCTTGCCGGTCTTGAACTCGGCCAGGGCCCGGGTGCGGGCGGCCTGGCTCTTGTTGCCGTGGATGGCCATGGCGGTGATGCCGTCCTTGAGCAACTGCTCGGCCAGGCGGTTGGCGCCGTGCTTGGTGCGGGTGAACACCAGCACCTGGAACCACTGCTTTTCCTGGATGAGATGGGTGAGCAATTGCCGCTTCTTGTCGCGGTCCACCGGGTAGACCTTCTGCGCCACGGTGTCGGCCGTGGCGTTGCGGCGGGCCACTTCGATCAAGGCCGGCTTGTCGAGCAGGCCATCGGCCAGGGCCTTGATCTCGTCGGAGAAGGTGGCGGAGAACAAGAGGTTCTGCCGTTTTTTCGGCAGCAGGGCGAGGATCTTCTTGATGTCGCGGATGAAGCCCATGTCGAGCATGCGGTCGGCCTCGTCCAGGACCAGGATTTCGACGTGGGCGAGGTCCACGGTCTTCTGCTGCACGTGGTCGAGCAGACGGCCGGGGGTGGCGACCAGGATGTCGATCTGGCCGCGCAGCTTCTGCATTTGCGGGTTGATGTTGACGCCGCCGAACATCACCATGGAATGCAGGCGCAGGTGCTTGCCGTATTCGCGCACGCTTTCTTCCACTTGGGCGGCGAGTTCGCGGGTGGGGGTGAGCACCAGGGCGCGGATGGGCGCTTTGCCGTGGGCCGCGGCGGGGCGGGGCTCTTGGCTCAGGCGCTGGAGGATGGGCAGGACGAAGCCGGCGGTCTTGCCGGTGCCGGTCTGGGCGCCGGCGAGCAGATCACCGCCCGAGAGCACGGCGGGGATGGCCTGGGCCTGGATCGGCGTGGGGGTGGTGTAACCGCGCTCGGTGACGGCGCGGACAATGGCTTCGGACAGGCCGAGATTAGCAAAGGACATAACACTTCCGTATGGATGGTATCGGCCTGTCGCCGTGAATTGGCGCCAGTCTAAGGCAGATGGGGTAGATGACTCGAGTCGAAAGAGACAGCGGCAAGGGACTGGAACGGATGCCGCTGGCCGGCATTGTAACAGGACCAGGCTCGGCCGGGGCTGTCTAGTTCAAGCTATCGAGCGGCTGCGGCGCGGCGATCTTGTAACCTTGGGCGTAGTCGACGCCGAGAGCCTTGAGCTTATTCAGCGATTCCTCGGTCTCGACGAACGCCGCCATGGTCTTCAGGCCCATGGCGTGGCCGACCCGGTGGATGGCTTCGGTCATGGAGAAATGGTAGAGGTCGTACTGCATTTCCCGGATGTAATTGCCGTCGATCTTCAAGTAGTCCATGCCCAGGTTCTTCAGGTAGGAGAAGGAGGCGATGCCGGTGCCGAAATCGTCGAGGGCGAACTTGCAGCCCATCTCCCGCAGGGACTGGATACAGGCGGCGCACTGCTTGAAATTGCTCATGGCCGCGCTTTCGGTGATTTCGAAGCAGAGGACGGCCGGGTTGGCGCCGGTCGCATTGATCTGCTCGACGATGAAGTCATAGAGGTCGGGATTCGCCACCGAGGCGCCCGAGAGATTGATGGCAATATGGGTGTACTGCCTGCCGACTTCGCTGCCGGCCCAGGCCAAGGCATGACGGATGACCCAGCGATCGACCGCCGGCATCAGGTTGAAGCGCTCGGCCGCCGGCATGAAGGCGCCGGGCGGGATCAGCTTGTCTTCCTGGTCAAGCATGCGGACCAGGATTTCCACCTTGCGGATGTCCGACGGCGGCGTGTTGTCGAGCATGATGATGGGCTGGCCGTAGAGCACGAAGCGATCTTCGTGCAAGGCCGTCTGAATGCGTGCAGCCCATTCCATTTCGTCGCGCCGCCCGGTCTCCTCCGAGTCGCTGGCGCTGTAGACGCAGACCTGGTTGCGGCCCCGGTCCTTGGCGGCATAGCAGGCGGAATCCGCCTGTTTGATGACCGAGGCGGAGTGGGTGGTCTGTTCCTCGATGGCGCTGAGTCCGATGCTGGCACCGAGGGTGAAGGGGCGGCCGTTCCAGTTGAAGCGATAGTCGCGCACGGCTGCCAACAGGCTTTCGGCGACCTTTTTCGCATCCTCGATGCCGCAGCCGCGCAGGAGGAAACCGAACTCGTCACCGCCCAGGCGAGCGAGCAGATCGCTGGCGCGCATCTTGTCCTGGAACAGCCGACCGACCTGCTTGAGCAGTTCGTCGCCGGCAGCGTGGCCGCAGCTGTCGTTGACGATCTTGAACATGTCCAGGTCGAGAAAGCCGACCACATGCGACTGCGGCTGGGTGCGGTTGGCCTTGAGGGTTTCTTCCAGGGCCAGTTCGAAGGCGCGCCGGTTGGGCAGGCCGGTCAGCGGGTCGTGACTGGCCTGGTAGGCCAGCTGGCTGGCGATGGTCAGGGTGTAGGTCACATCGTGCAGCACCCAGACCGCGCCGAGATGGCGGTCATGACCGTGGATGTCGGAAACGGCGTATTCCACATCCACCACATGGCCGTTTTGCTTGGTGAGCTTGAAGGGGTAGCCGGGCTGCTCGGGCGGGGTCAGCTTGAGTAGCTCGCCGACCGGCCTGTCGACGGCCTGGTCGAGCGCAAGGCCGGTCAAGCGTTCGGCGGCGGGGTTGATGTAGCGGACCCGCTGCTGCGGGTCGGTCACCACGACGGCCTCGGTGACGGCCTCCAGCGTCGTTTTGGCGAAGACATGATCCTCGGCCAGGGCCAGCCGGCGGCTGATGTAGACGGCGACGATGATCGCCAAGGCCAGGGCGAGCGCGCCCACGCCGCTGACCAGGAGTCTATGCTCCCGCTGGCTGTCTTCCACCCGGGTCAGCAGGGTCTGCATGGCGGCATGCTGGAGTTCGGCCTGCCGGCTCAGCACCTCCAGCAGTCGATTCTGCCTGGGCAGGATTTCGTAGATGAGCAAGCGCCGGGCCGCCTCGACATCGCCCATGATGAACAGGTCCAGGCTTTCATTGAGCAGGGGCGCGGTGCTGGCCGACAGTTCGAACTGCTGGTCCATCAGGCTGCGCTCTTGGGCGTTGAGGGGCAGCGCGAGCAGTTGCTCGCGTGCCGCCATGTATTCCGAGGCGAGGGCGGAATGGCGCTGGATCAAGGCATCGGCTTTGGCCTTGTCCGCCGACAGGATCATGGTCACGGCGTTGAACGAACGTTCCCGGGCCGCGCTGTACATCGAGTTGGCCAGGCTCAGCTTTTGGCTGTGTTCGGCCACCGCCGCTTGCATCTGGCCGACCACCCATTCGCCGTGGAGGACGGTGGTGGCGGCGAGCAGCGCCATAAGGCCGATCACCAGCGTAAAACCGATGCCGGCGAGCGCTACGCGTCTTTCTCGAAAGAGCCCCTTTGTCATCGCCTGCCCTGAGTTGTCATTGTTTTATTTGAATAGTATGGGCACACGGTAGCATGAGCCCTTGACGAGGCGGAACTAGTACAGCCATACCAGAGCTGGGTAGCCTTGGTGCTTGGTCAAGCTCGGTGCCAGCATCGCATCGCCTCACGCCAGCTACCTCTTCAGTAATGGGCGCCTGCCAGCGCGAACGGTGGCACCCGGCCGACTAGGCTCTCGAGCAAAATGAGTTCGGCATCGGTGTGGTTGATCACCGGCGCCGGCAAGATGGCCTGGGTCGAAATGTAGCGCGGCGATTCGTGATGGGTCGTGCTGACGGTCTCGCGCAGGCCGGCGTTGTGCGCGGCAGCCAGTTCCGCGGTGCCATAACAGAGGCAGACATAGCTGCGCTCGGCCTCGGTCTCGACATAGATGCCGGTGCCGCGGATGCCGGCCACCGCGGTCGGCGTCATCACCCGGGCCTCGCCCTTCTCGAACACCGAGAGCAAGCGGCCGGCCTCGACCCAGACATCGGCGCCCTTGCCATCGGTATCGGCGATGGAGATTCGGCTGTTGCCCCGCACCAGGTAGGCATTGCGGCCCAGGCTGAAGGCGGCCAAGGCGCGCTCGCCGGTCACCACCTCGAGCGGCGCGCTCAGCAGGTCGCCGACCCGGCGCGGCTTGCCGTTGAAGCGCACCTCGCCTTCCAGTCTATGGATGCCGTTGGCCAGTCTCGGGCTGGCACCGGTGGCAAGGGCATGGCGGATCGGGCTACTGAACCCGGCCACAGCCATACCACTTGCGGCCAGATGTTTGAGAACGCGACGGCGGGCAGGGTCAGGCATGGTTCTCCTTGGCAAAGACGTCGGGCTTCGGTGTCAGCAACAGGCCGGCATTCCGATGGATGGCTTTCTTCTGGCAGTGCGTGGTGAGAGCGTCGATCTGTTGGCTGGGTATGGCGATGTCGAGGCACATGGCTTGATAGGCAAGCTATACGAAATTCAGTATAGATGATGCTATCGGGTCGGGCTTGGCTTGCCACCGGCTGCACATCGGCCTACTCATGTCGGGCTCAACCGGCTTATCCTTGCAATATGCCAAGCCAGGATACCTCTGCCAATCCGCCCAAGCGACTGTCCGCCGGCGTCGTCGTCGCCCGCCATCATTCCGGGCAATGGCGCCTGCTGGTCTTGCGCTGTTATGACCATTGGGATTTCCCCAAGGGCACGGTGGAATCGGGCGAGGCGCCCCTGGCCGCGGCCATTCGGGAGACGGCGGAGGAGTCTTCGGTGACCGAACTCGATTTCCGCTGGGGCGAGATCTACTGCGAAACGGCGCCCTATCGCCGGGGCAAGGTGGCGCGCTATTACCTGGCCGAAACCCGGCAGACCGACATCCACCTGCCGATCGCGCCCGAACTGGGCCGGCCCGAGCACGACGAATGGCGCTGGGTCGATTTCGCCCAGGCCGAACGGCTGCTGCCGCCTCGATTGCAGCCGATCCTGGCCTGGGCGCAGCAAAAGCTGATCGACTGATGCGGCGCGCGCTGCATCCCTATCTCGTCAACGAGCCCTTCGGCGATCCCGGCCTGTTCGTCGATTTCCTGTTCGAGAGCCGGGCCCTGCTGTTCGACATCGGCGACATCCGCGACCTGCCGCCGCGCAAGATTCTGCGCGTGTCCGACATCTTCGTGACGCACTGCCACATGGACCACTTCATGGGCTTCGACTGGTTCCTGCGCATCTGCCTCGGACGCGAGCGCGCGGTGCGGCTCTATGGTCCGCCCGGCTTCATCGCCCGGGTCGAGGCCAAATTGTCGGCCTATACCTGGAACTTGCTGCATCGCTATGAGAACGACTTCGGCCTGGAAGTGACCGAGGTAGTGGAGGGCGGCAGGGTCCGGCGGGCGCGCTTCCACGTGCGCCAGGGGTTTAGCCGCGAGGACGCAGGAGAGGGCAGCATCGACAGCGGCGTGCTGCTTGACGAGCCGGGCATCCGGGTGCGTTGTGCCGTGCTCGACCACGGCACGCCCTGCCTGGGCTTCGCCCTCGAGGAAATGCAGCATGTGAATATCTGGAAGACCAAATTGGCCGAACTCGGCCTGCCGGTCGGGCCCTGGCTGCAAGGCCTCAAACAGGCAGTGCTAACAGGGCGGTCCGACGACGATCAAATCGTCGGGCCGGCCGGCCAGCCGATTGCGCTTGGCGCCTTGCGCGACTGCGTGCAGGTGACGCCGGGCATGAAGCTCGCCTACATCACTGATGTCGTTTTCAGCCAGGCCAATGCCGAGCGCATCGTCGAACTCGCGCGCGGCGCCGACACCCTGTTCATCGAGAGCGTCTTCCTCGACGAGGTGGCCGGCCGCGCCGCCGACAAGCTGCACCTCACCGCCGGCCAGGCCGGGCGCCTCGCCCGCGCCGCCGCGGTGAAGGCGGTCGAGCCCTTCCACTTCTCGCCGATCTATCGCGAGCGCGAGGCGGAGCTGCGGGCCGAGTTGGAACGCGCCTTCCGGGGCCCATGATGCAGGTGCATATCGGCACCTCGGGCTGGGTCTATCCGCACTGGCGCGGCCGCTTCTATCCCGAGGGCCTGCCGGAGCCGGAATGGCTGGGCTTCTATGCCGATCACCTCGCCAGCGTCGAGATCAACCGCAGTTTCTATCGCCTGCCCACGCAAGAGACCTTCGCCGCCTGGCGCGAGGCGACGCCGGATGGCTTCGTCTTCAGCGTCAAGGCCAGCCGCTTCATCACCCACATGAAGAAACTGAAGGAGCCGGAACTCACGTTGCCGCCGCTGTTGCAGGCCATGGCCGGGCTGGGCGGCAAGCAAGGACCGCTGCTGTTCCAGTTGCCGCCGAACTGGCGCTTGAATCCCGGCCGCCTGCGGGCATTCCTCCAGGCATTGCCGCGCGATATCCGTGTCGCCTTCGAATTGCGCGATCCGAGCTGGCACAGCGAAGCGGTCTACGACCTGCTCGCCGAATTCAATGCCGCCTTCTGCATCTACGAGCTGGCCGGTTTTCAAAGCCCCCGGGTGATCACTGCCGATTTCGCCTATGTCCGCCTGCACGGACCGGGCGCGGCCTATTGCGGCCGCTACGGCGCCAAGGCCTTGCAGGCGTGGGCGGACTGGCTCGAGCGGCAAAAACTGACGGCGGCCCATGTCTATTTCGATAACGACGAGGCGGCCTATGCCGTGCGCGACGCCTTGGCCTTGGCGGAGCTGCTGGCATGAGCCCGATCGAGATCGACGGCAGTTACGGCGAGGGCGGCGGCCAGCTCGCGCGCCTGGCCATGGCGCTGGCGGCCATCACCGGCCGGCCCCTGCATCTGACCAACATCCGCAGCAAGCGGCCGAAGCCCGGGCTCATGGCCCAGCACCTGACTGCGCTCAAGGCCGTGGCCGCAATCAGCGGCGGTGAATTGACCGGGGCCGAACTGGGTGCGACGGCGATTCGCTTCCAGCCGGGCCGCATTGCCGGCGGCGACTACCGCTTCGAAGTGGGCACGGCCGGCAGCATCTCGCTGGTGCTGCAGGCCCTGCTGCCGGTGGCCCTGCACGCCGATGGCCCTTGCCGGCTGACCATCGCCGGCGGCACCGACGTGAAAATGGCACCGCCCTGGGATTACCTGCGCCTGGTCTTCCTGCCCTGGCTGGCGCGCATGGGCATCGAGATCGCCGTCGAGTCGGTGCGCCACGGCTATTACCCGCGCGGCGGCGGCGAGGTCTGCCTGAAGCTGGCGCCGCGCAAGCACCTGAAGCCGCTCTTGGCCGAAGCGCCCGGGCCGCTGCGGGCCATCCGCGGTATGGCGCATGTCGCGCACCTGCCCTTGCACATTCCCGAGCGCATGGCCGCGGCCGCCCGCACGGTCCTGGCCGAGTTCGGGCCAGTTGCCATCGAGGCCCGGGTCTTGAACGAGGCGGAGGCATTCGGCACCGGCGGCGCCCTGGTGCTGCTGGCCGAGACCGAGCACAGCCTGCTGGGGGCGGCGACGGTGGCGCAGCGCGGCGTGCCGGCCGAGCGGCTGGGGGAGGAGGCCGCCCTGGCCCTGCGCGCGGAATTGCATGCCGGCGCCGCAGTGGACGTTCACGCCGCCGACCAGTTGCTCGTCTATTTGGCCCAGGCCGAGGGGGCATCCCGCTTCACGGTGCGCAAGCCGAGCCTGCACGCCCAGACCGTGATCTGGCTGATCGAGCAGTTTCTGCCGGTCCGGTTCGAGGTGGCGGCGAAGGGCGGCCTCTACCAAATCGCCGTCGGTCATGACTGAGGCCTGGTATGCCGGGGTCGACGGCTGCCGCGGCGGTTGGTTTGTCGTTCTGCTGCGCGGCAAGGGCCGGGCGATCGAGGCATTGCGGACATGCCTGTGTCGTGACTTCCAGCAAGTCTTGGCCATACCGGAGCAGCCGGCGCGAATCGCGGTGGACATGCCCATCGGCCTGCTCGATGCGGCGCAGCCGGGCGGGCGCGACTGCGACCAGGCCACCCGCCAGCGGCTGGCGGCGAGAAGAAGCAGCGTCTTCTCGCCGCCGGTGCGGCCCGCACTCGCGGCCCGGGATTATGCCGAGGCCCTGGCCTTGAACCGGGCCAGTAGCAAGGCCGGGCTTGGCCTGAGCCGACAGGCCTTCAATATCCTGGGCAAGATTCGCGAGTTGGATGCCTGCTTGACCCCGGCCATGCAGGGACGCATCGTGGAAGCGCACCCGGAGTTGGCCTTTCTCGGGCTCGCCGGCGAGCCGATGCGGCACAACAAGAAATCCGCAGAGGGCAGGGCGGAGCGGCTGGCCCTGCTCGAGCGGCATCTGGGCCGGGCTATGCCCGATGCCCAAGCGCTGCACTTGGCCTATGGCGCCGGACTGCTGGCGCTCGACGACATCATCGATGCCTGCGCTTTGGCATGGGTCGCGCGCCGGGTTGATCTTGGCCAGGGTCGGCGTCTGCCCGAAGGCGCGGCCACCTTGGATGGAAAAGGCTTGCGGATGGAGATTTGGTACTAAGCTCGATGCCGGCTCTCGCCGGTGGTGACGCCGCCGGCGATCATGTGGGCCACCCGCAGCGGCTCCGGCAATTGGCCATGGATTTGCAGGCCGGCGATCAGTCTTTCCGCGCCGGCGGCGTCAATGCCGACGTGCTGGCAATAAACCCCGACCATCGGCGCCATGGGGCCGGCGGCCTCGATCAGCCGCCATTTGCGGGCGCCGCCCGGCACTTTCTCCAGCAGGGCCTTGCGGATCGCGGCCAGATCCGGCGCATGCCGGCTGACCACCAGCACCGGCAGCCCGGTGGCACTATGCAGGGTCTTTAAATCCACCACGTTGAAGCCGGCGAAGGCGATGCCTTGCAGCAGGATGGCCTGCAATTGGGCGAAGTATTTCGATTCAGTCAGGCATTCGATCAGTCGTGTCGTGCTGTTGATGCCGTCACGCCGGACTTGGGTGGAGAGGACGCCGTCCAGCCGCGTGCCGGCGAAGACGGCCCCGACGACCAGGACATCGCCGCGGTGGCTGCGTTGGAAGGGCGCGTCGTCGAAGCCGGCGACATGGGAGAGGGTGCGCACCTTGACGGGTGCCCGGTGGCTGACGCTGACGGAAAAAAGGCGGGCCCTCGGGCCCGCCTGTTCGCTTACTGCTTGAGGATGTGCATTTCCGTGCGGCGGTTCTTCTCGCGGTCGGCACGGGTGGCGTTGTCGTTGAGCGGCTGCAATTCGCCGTAGCCCTTGGCGGTCAACTGCTTGGCATCGACCCCCTGCTTGATCAGGTAGTCGCGCACCGCATTGGCCCGGCGCTCGGACAGGCCCTGGTTGTACTTCTCGGTGCCGATGCTGCAGGTATGGCCGGCCATCTCGGCGACCAGGCCCGGATAGCGCTTGAAGATCTTCGCCACCTCATCCAGCACCGCAGCCGATTCCGGGGTGATCACCGAGGAATCGAAGGCGAACCAGACGCCCTTGAGTTCGATCTTCTCGACCAGCGGGCAGCCGGTATGGTCGACCTTGGTGCCTTTCGGGGTGCCGGGGCACTTGTCCTTGCTGTCGGGTACGCCGTCGCCGTCGCTGTCGCCGTCGACCGGGGCCACAGGCTGCACTTCAACGACCGGCTTGATTTCGCAGCCATCGGCATCGACCTTGGCGCCTTTCGGGGTGCCGGGGCACTTGTCCTTGTAGTCGGGCACGCCGTCGCCGTCGCTGTCGAGCGGGCAACCGTGCTCATCGACCTGGACGCCTTTGGGGGTGTCCGGGCACTTGTCGCGATTGTCGGGCACGCCGTCGCCATCGGCATCGGCCGGCTGGCAGAGCAAGGCGCCGATGATGGCGCCACCCACGGTGCCGCCGCCGACCGTGATGCCGTCGGCCGCAGCGCCGATCGCGGCGCCGGCTACGGCACCGGTGACGATGCAGGTCAGTTTGTCTTCGAACCAGTTGCCCGCCGCCATGGCATTGCCGGCGACGAACAAGGGGATAAGGAAGGAGAGGATCAGGTTCCAGCGGCGCATATCAACCTCCAGGCAGCATATTGAATAACCATACGCATTATAGGACATGCGCTAAGCCGAACCCAATCCAGAATTGAGTGGATATGGCCGCGATGCCGGTTTTGGCGCACCATGCCAGCATGCACGCCGTCATTGAGCATCCATGGAATCTGAGCCCGGCCGAGGCGATCGCCTTGCAGCAAAGGCTGCGCCGGAAAGTCGACTGCTCCGATCGTCTATCGCCGGTGCACTGTGTCGCCGGCATCGATGTCGGCTTCGAAGACGGCGGCAACATCACCCGGGCAGCGGCGGTCGTGCTCGATCTGCCGGGGCTGCAGGTGATCGAGCAAGCGGTGGCGCGGCGGCCGACGACCTTTCCCTATGTGCCGGGCCTGCTCTCGTTTCGCGAACTGCCGGCGGTGCTCGAGGCCTTGGCCAAACTGAAGACCACCCCCGACCTTATTCTCTGCGATGGCCAGGGTCTCGCCCACCCGCGCCGGTTCGGCATCGCCTGTCACCTCGGTGTCATCCTCGATCTGCCGACCATCGGGGTCGGCAAGACCCGGCTCTGCGGCCGCCATGAAGAACCCGCGAACCAAAAAGGGGCCTGGGTGCCGCTGCTGGACCGCGGGGAGACCATCGGCGCGGTACTGCGCACCCGAGCCGGGGTGAAGCCGGTCTATGTCTCGATCGGCCATCGGGTCAGCCTGGAGACGGCGATCCGCTACACCCTGGCCTGCACCACCCGCTATCGGCTGCCGGAAACCACGCGCCAGGCCCATCGCCTGGCTTCGTCGAGTTGACGGTCGGGGCAGATCGTCGGCCGGCATGCAGTCCAGATGACACATTGCCAGTGCTCAGGCTTGGGTCGACAATGATTCCTCGGCCGAGAGCAGTCAGGCGTCGTTTGGGGCGTGGGCGGGCAAGCGGACCGAGCTGGGAGCGCGCCATGGGCTGAAGGCTCATGGCTATATCCGATGAGCATTGCATAACAAGGCGGAGGGCCGGTTGCGAAACCGTTGATCGTTTCGCGGCTGCTGGATTCAATACAACGTGGATGGTTTGTGATTCCAAAGTGACTGTGGGTGGTCGATTCAGCCTGCCTCGCATGGCCATGGGCGCATGTTCGCCGGGCAATGTCTGGCGCCGGCTGACCCTGCTGCTGCTCGGCCTGCTGCTGCAAGGCTCGATGGCCTCTGCCATGGCCGAGGAGGCCCGCCTGCGCGTCTGGCTCGTGCTGTCGGAACCCGGCGGCGCCTATGCCGAATTGGCCCGCACGATCCAGGCAGGCCTCGGCCGGACAGCGGACTTGCAGACTCTGGTCTATGCCGGCCATGAAGAGACCTGGTCGCAGGCGGTCAAGCCGGGCGATCTGGTCGTGCCCCTGGGGCTCAAGGCGACCCGGGCCGCTGTCCAGCTCGATCAGCCCGTCCAAGTCCTGGCCGCGCTGCTGCCCCGTCAGGCCTATGAAACGCTCAGCAACGGCATTTCCCCCTCGATGCGGCGGTCCTTGTCGGCCTTGGTGCTGGACCAGCCCCTGGAGCGGCAACTGGCATTGGTCCGCCTGGCCCTGCCCAAGGCCGATCGGGTCGGCGTGCTCTTGGGCTCGTCCACCTTGGGCCTCAAGGGTGAGTTGAGCAGGGCGGCCCAGCAGGTGGGCATGCGGCTCAGCGTCGAAGTGGTGGAGAGTCAGTCGGGCTTGTTCGCCAGCCAGCGCGAACTGCTTCGAGACAACGACATCCTGCTGGCAATCCCCGATCCGCAAGTGCTCAACCAGACGACCCTGATGAGCTATCTGATCACCGCTTATCGCGCCCGGGTGCCGATCGTGGGCTTTTCGCAAAGCTTTTCCGAGGCCGGGGCACTGGCCTCGGTCTTTTCCACCCCGGAGCAGATCGGCCGGCAACTGACGGAAATCGTGGCCGATATGGCGAACGGCCGGTCGTCCCGCCAGGCCAGGCTGATCTACCCCCGTTATTTCAAGGTGACGGTCAATCGTCAGGTGGCGCGCTCGCTGGAACTCGAGATCGCCCCGGATGACTGGCTGCAAAAACAGCTCGAGGCCAAGGGAGGGCTGACGCTATGAAGAACCTGGGCATCCAGCGGACCATCCTGCTTGCGGTGCTGTTGCCGAGCGTGCTGATCGCCATCGCCCTGACCACTTATTTCACCCTCGACCGGATCCGCGACAGCGAAAATGCCTGGCGCATGTTGGGCTACAACATGGCCCGCAATCTGGCCACCTCGTCCGAATATGCCATCGTGACCGGCAACCGGCCCTTGCTCGATACCCTGGCGCATACGGCAGCGAAAGAGCCCGGTGTCCGCTTCGTGGTGATCAGGAACGAAGCGGGCCGGCCGATATCCTGGTCCGGCGTCATCGACCCCGGCGTGTTTGCCAAACAGGGGGAGCAGAGTCGGGTGCAACTGGAAGCGCAATGGGTGATCAGCCTGCCGGTGGAGTTACATTCTTTGAATCTGCAGGACCCCATGCTGGACATCGCTCAGGAACAAGGCGCGAGCCAGCCGGTGAAGGTGATCGGCACCGTTCTGCTCGGCATGTCGACCGACAACCTCGACAAGCTCAGGCAAGACCTGTTGGTGGCGGGGCTGCTGATCATGGGCCTGGGTTCCGTCCTTGCGGCAGTCTTCGCCGTCGTCGTCAGCCGGACCATCAGCCGGCCAATCCTCGAGTTGTCGCAGGTGGTCGGTCGCCTGGAGGAGGG
>JACAEC010000144.1 GCA_013389055.1 Hydrogenophilaceae bacterium | reverse complement strand
GTAGTCCTCGAGCGACTCACCCTTGTAGGCGAAGACCGGCACGCCCACGGCGGCGATGGCGGCTGCGGCGTGATCCTGCGTCGAGTAGATGTTGCACGAGGCCCAGCGCACCTCGGCGCCGAGCGCCTGCAGCGTCTCGATCAGCACCGCGGTCTGGATGGTCATGTGCAGCGAGCCGGTGATGCGCGCGCCCTTCAATGGCTTGCTCTGGGCGTATTCCTCGCGGATGGCCATGAGACCGGGCATTTCGGTCTCGGCGATGCGGATTTCCTTGCGGCCCCAATCGGCCAGGGCCAGGTCGGCGACTTTGTAGTCGGTGAAGTTGGCAGGTGCGTTCATTTTCAAACTCCTTCAAGCAATGAACGAGCGCCGTTACTACTCGACCATCCTCGCTGAGCCTGGCCCACACAGGGGTTGCAGCGCTCCTCAGCAAGGACAACGCCACCCGATCGGGCGGCGCAAAACAATTACAAGCCGGCGTCGGCCTTCAGGGCCTCGACCTTGTCGGTGGCTTCCCAGGTGAACTCCGGCTCGTCCCGGCCGAAGTGGCCGTAGGCGGCGGTGCGGGTGTAGATCGGCCGCAGCAGTTGCAGGCTCTGGATGATGCCCTTGGGCCGCAGGTCGAAGTGCTTGGCGATCAGTTCCTCGATGCGCTTTTCCGGAATCTTGTTGGTGCCGAAGGTGTTGACCATGAGCGAGACCGGCTTGGCCACCCCGATGGCATAGGCCACCTGCACCTGGCACTTGCCGGCCAGGCCGGCGGCGACGATGTTCTTGGCGACGTAGCGGGCGGCGTAGGCAGCCGAGCGGTCGACCTTGGACGGGTCCTTGCCGGAGAAGGCACCGCCGCCATGCGGCGCGGCGCCGCCGTAAGTGTCGACGATGATCTTGCGGCCGGTCAGGCCGGTGTCGCCGTGCGGGCCGCCGATGACGAAGCGGCCGGTCGGGTTGACGAAGTAGTTGGTGTCGCCGTTGAGCATCTCTTTCGGGATCACCGGCTTGATGATTTCCTCGATCACCGCCTCGGTCAGCTGGCCGTGGGAGATCTCCGGATGGTGCTGGGTGGACAGCACCACGGTCTCGACATGGACCGGCTGGCCGTCGACGTAGCGGACCGAGACCTGGCTCTTGGCGTCGGGCCGCAGCCAAGGCAGACGGCCGTCCTTGCGCAATTCGGCCTGGCGCTCGACCAGGCGATGGGCCAGATAGATCGGCAGCGGCATCAGTTGCGGCGTCTCGTTGCAGGCATAGCCGAACATCAGGCCCTGGTCGCCGGCACCCTGGTCGAGGAACAGGCCCTCGCCCTCGTTGACGCCCTGGGCGATGTCGGCCGACTGCTTGTGGATGGTGGTCATCACCGCGCAGTTGTCGGCATCGAAGCCCAGGGCCGGGTCGTCGTAGCCGATGCGGCGGATGGTTTCGCGGCCGATCTGGTTGTAGTCGAGCACCGCGTGGGTGGTGATCTCGCCGGCCATCAGGCAGAGGTTGGTGGTCACCAGGGTTTCGCAGGCCACGCGGGCGTGCTTGTCCTGGGTCAGGATGGCGTCGAGGATGGCATCGGAGATCTGGTCGGCGACTTTGTCCGGGTGGCCTTCGGAGACCGATTCCGAGGTGAAGATGAATTCGTTCATGACTGCTCCATTCAATAAGCCCATCTTGGTTGCCGGCGTTACCGGCTCCGGGCCCAGAGCAGGCGACGCTTTAGCAGAATTTCCGCCCTGCAAGTTGTCGTTAACTCGGCGGTCATGTCTATGGCTAGACATGAGGCGCATGCTAGCCTTGTCGCCATTTTTGGTCAATCCAGCCACCACCTAAGTAAAATCCCCCTCATGTACTGGTTATTAAGGCTGTTCGCCTGGCTGCCCCTGCCCCTCACCCATGCTTTAGGCAGCGGGCTGGGGCGCCTGGCCCTGCTGCTGCGCCCCCGGCTGGCCCACGGCATGGCGGTCAACCTGGGCCAGGCCGGCCTGAACTCGGCCGGCCTACGCCGACGGGCCGCCGCCGAACTGGGCAAGGGCGTGCTGGAACTGCTGCCGATCTGGCTGCGGCCGCTGGACCGCGCCCTCAAGCTGGTCCGCGATTGCGAGGGCTGGGAGCACGTCGAAGCGGCGGTAGCCAAGGGCCGCGGCGTGGTCCTGCTCTGCCCGCACCTGGGCAGCCAGGAGCTGGCCGGGCTGTATTTCGCCCCCCACTTTCCGGTCACCGCGCTCTACCGCCGGCCGCGGCAGGACTGGTTTCACGCGCTGATGCTGGCCGGCCGCCAGCGCGGCCGGCTGACCACGGTCGAGCCGGGCACCCAGGGCGTGCGCGCCATGTTGAAAGCGCTCAAGCGCAACGAGTTCGTCTTCATCCTGCCCGATCAGACCGCGAGCAAGGGCGACGGCGCCTGGCTGCCCTTCTTCGGCCGCCACGCCTACATGCCGCTGCTGCCCTACCGCCTGCTCGAATCCTCCGGCGCCACGCCGCTGCTGGTCTACGCCGAGCGCCTGTCCTTCGGCCGCGGCTTTCGCCTGCACATCGAGCCCTTGAGCCTGCCGGCCGATCCGCAGCAGGCCGGGGCCGAGGTCAACCGCCGGATCGAGGCGGCGGTGCGCCGCCACCCCGCGCAATATCTGTGGAACTACCGCATCTACTGCTACCGGGCCGATTTCATGCCGCCGCCGCCGGAGGCCAAGATATGAACGACATATCTGGATTGCCACGAAGGCTACGCCTTCTCGCAATGACGTCATCGCGAGAGCCGCAAGGCTCGTGGCGATCCATGCTTTTCCGCCAGAATCCGCATGCCGTTTTGTGGAACCGGACGGCATGACCACCCGCCTCGGCCTCGCCCTGCTCTGGCTGCTGTACAAGCTGCTCGGTGCCCGCGCGCTCGGCCGGCTCGGCGCCGCCTTGGGCGGCCTGGCCTACCACCTGCCCAACCGCCGGCGCCGGGTGGGCGCGACCAATCTGCGCCTGTGCTTTCCCGAGAAGACCGCGGCCGAGCGCGCCGTCCTGCTCAAAGCCCATTACCGCGCCTTCTTCCGCGCCACCCTGCAGGAGGCGGTGTCGTGGTGGGGCTCGAAGGCCGAGGTCGAGGCGCTCACCCGGATCGAGGGCTTCGAGCACATCGCGCCGCACATCGGCAAACCGTTGATCATCCTGGCGCCGCACTTCATCGGCCTCAACCTCGTTGCGGTGCGCCTGTCCCTCGTCCATTCGCCGACAGTGTCGATCTACGCCAAGATCCGCAACCCGCTGATCGACCAACTGATGCAGCACGCCCGCAGCCGCTTCGGCCCGATCGAACTGTACGACAAGCGCGAAGGGGTGAAGCCGGTGCTGCGCGCCATCAAACGCGGCCTGCCCTTCTACTACCTGCCCGACCTCGACCACGGCCGGCGCGACGCCGTGTTCGCCCCCTTCTTCGGCGTGCCCGCCGCCACCCTGACCGGACTGTCGCGCATCGCCGCCTTGACCGGTGCCGTGGTGGTGCCCTGCATCGCCGAGCAGACCGCCGAGGGCTACGTCGCCCGCTTCCACCCGGCCTGGGCCGACTTCCCCACCGGCGACGTCGAAGCCGACGTGCGCCGGATGAACGCCTTCATCGAAGACCGCGTGCGCGAACTGCCCGAGCAGTATTTCTGGCTGCACCAGCGGTTCAAGACCCGGCCCGAAGGCGAGGCGCGCCTCTATGACTGAAGCCGTCGTCGCCGGCCCGCTGGCCCTCGACGAAGCCGAGGCGGTGGCCGAACTCGCCGCCCTGATCTGGCATGCCCACTACCCGAGCATCATCACGGTCGAGCAGATCGACTACATGCTGGCCGAACGCTACAAGCCGGCCCTGATCCGGCAGACTTTGGCCCGGGGCGACCGCTGGCTGGCCGCACGGGCGGCCGGCGTCCTGGTCGGCTTCGCCCACGGCTATGCCTTGATGGACGGCGACTACAAGCTGGACAAGCTCTACGTCCACCCGGACTGGCAGCGCCACGGCATCGGCCGCCTGCTCATGGATGCAATGACCGAGCACGCCCGCCGCCACGGCTCGCGCCGCCTGGTGCTGCGGGTCAACCGCAACAACGCCCAAGCCGTCGCGGCCTATCGCAAATACGGCTTCGAGGTGCTGGTGCCCATCGTCGAGGATATCGGCGAGGGGTTCGTGATGGACGACTACGTCATGACCAAGGATCTTGAGCCCACATGAGCTATAACAAGCGCCTCCCGCACGAACCCCTGCGGACGACTCGCGGCCGGTCGCACCTACCGCTATGCGGCAGGCACTGCTCCCTGCTCGCATCCGCATTTCTGATGGATGACTATGTCATGGTGAAAACCCTATGACCTTCGCCAACCCCACCAACGAAGAACTCCACAGCCTGCTCAAACAGGTGAAGACCATTGCCGTGGTCGGCCTCTCGCCCAAGCCGGGGCGGCCGAGCTACGCGGTGTCGAAGGCCATGCAGGGCTTCGGCTATCGCATCGTCCCGGTGCGGCCGGCGGTGGACAGCGTGCTGGGCGAGAAGGCCTATGCCTCGCTGGCCGAGGTGCCGGACAAGATCGACTTGGTCGACGTCTTCCGCGCCGCCGAGCACATCCCCGCTGTCGTCGAGGAGTGCCTCGCGCTAAACTTGCCTGCCATCTGGATCCAGGAAGGCATCGTCCATGAGGCGGCGGCGGAGAAGGCCCGCGCGGCCGGCATGACGGTGGTGATGGATCGCTGCATTCTCAAGGACTACGTCGCGCTGTTCACATGAGCCAGATTTTGAAATTCACCAAGATGCACGGCGCCGGCAACGACTTCGTCGTGCTCGACGGCATCAACCAGCGCGTCGCGCTGACGCCGGAACAGCTGCGCCGCATCGCCGACCGCCACTTCGGCATCGGCTGCGACCAGATCCTGCTGGTGGAGGCGCCCAGCCAGCCCGGCGTCGACTTCCGCTACCGCATCTTCAACAGTGACGGCGGCGAGGTCAGCCAGTGCGGCAACGGCGCCCGCTGCTTCGTCCGCTTCGTCCACGACCAGGGCCTGACAAGCAAGCGCGAGATCCGGGTGGAGACCGCCTCCGGCATCATCGTGCCCCGGCTGGAAGCCGACGGCCAGGTCACGGTGGACATGGGCCCGCCCCGGTTCGAGCCGGCCGCCATCCCTTTCGTCGCCGAGGCCCGCGCGCTGACCTACCCGCTGGAGGTGGCCGGCCGCACGCTGGAAATCTCCGCCCTGTCCATGGGCAACCCGCACGCAGTGTGGCTGGTGCCCGATCTCGATGCCGCCCCGGTGGCCGAACTCGGCCCGCAGATCGAGCACCACCCGCGCTTTCCCCAGCGGGTGAACGCCGGCTTCATGCAGATCGTCGACCGCGGCCACATCCGGCTACGCGTATACGAGCGCGGCTCGGGCGAGACCCTGGCCTGCGGCACCGGCGCCTGCGCTGCCGCGGTGGCCGGCATCAGCCGCGGCCTGCTCGATGCCAGCGTCGAGGTGCAAACCCGCGGCGGAGCGCTTACCATTCGCTGGGCGGGCGAGGGCTCGTCCGTGTATCTCACCGGCCCGGCCGTCACCGTATTCGAGGGAACAATCGAGTTATGAGCATGGACATCATCACCCACGACCAGGTCGCCCAGTTCCTCCAGGACAACCCGGAATTCTTCGCCCACTACACCGAGCTGCTGTCGCAGATCAATGTGCCGCACCCGCACAGCGGCCAGGCCATCTCCATCGGCGAGCGCCAGGTGCTGATGCTGCGCGACAAGGCACGCGGCCTGGAAAGCCGGCTGAAGGAATTCATC
>JACAEC010000060.1 GCA_013389055.1 Hydrogenophilaceae bacterium | reverse complement strand
GTGGTGCAGGCCGTGGCCGAACTCGTGGAACAAAGTGATCACCTCGTCGTGGGTGAACAGGGCCGGCTTCTTGCCCCCTTCGGGGGTGACGCCGACCGGGCGGGAGAAGTTGCAGGTGAGGTAGGCCACCGGGTTCTGGATGGCCTCGCCCTTCTTGCGCCGGCAGATGGCGTCGTCCATCCAGGCGCCGCCCCGCTTGGTTTCGCGGGCATAGAGGTCGAGGTAGAACTGGCCGACCAGTTGCCCGGCGCGGTCGTGGATGGAATAGAACTGCACGTCGGCATCCCAGACCGGGGCCGGGGTCGGCCGGATCTCCAGGCCGTACAGGGTTTCGATCAGGCGGAACAGGCCGGCCAGCACACGGGGCTCGGGGAAGTATTCTTTCACCTCCTGCTCGGAGAAGGCGTAGCGGGCGACCCGCAACTTTTCCGAAACCCAGGCCAGGTCCCAGGCTGCCGGCTCGGCCAGGCCGAGTTCGCTGGCGGCGAATTCACGCAGCTCGCGCATGTCGCGTTCGGCGAAGGGCTTGGCCCGTTTGGCGAGCTGGTTGAGGAAGTCGAGCACCTCGGCCGGCTGCTTGGCCATCTTGGGCACCAGCGAAACCTCGGCGTAATTCTTGTAGCCGAGCAGTTGCGCGGCCTCGCGCCGCAGCTTGACGATCTCTTTGATCAGCTCGGTGTTGTCCCATTTCGCCTCGCCTTTATCCCCGTCAGGGGGGAATTCCGAGGCGCGGGTGACATAGGCCTTGTACATTTCCTCGCGCAGGCCGCGGTGGTCGCAGAACTGCATGACCGGAATATAGGAGGGCGCGCGCAGGGTGAACTTCCAGCCCGGCTTGCCGTCTTTCGCGGCCGCTTCGCGCGCCGCCTCGATCGCGTCGGCGGGCAGGCCGGCCAGCATGCTCTCGTCTTCGACGTAGCGGGCATAGGCGTTGGTGGCGTCGAGCAGGTTCTCCTCGAACTTGGCCGAGAGCTTGGCCAGCGCCTCCTGGATTTCCATGAACCGCGCCTTCTGGTCGTCCGGCAGTTCGGCGCCGCCCAGGCGAAAATCGCGCAGCTCGTTGTCGATCACTTTCTTGCGGGTCGGGTTGAGCCAGGCGTAGCCCTCGCTGGCGGCAATGGCCTTGAACTTGGCGTAGAGCCCATCGTGCTGGCCCAGCTCGGCGTAATACTGGGTGACCTCGGGCAGCCGGGCGTTGTAGGCCTCGCGCAGCTCGGGGCTGTCCAGCACCGAGTGCAGGTGCGAGACCTGGCCCCAGGCGCGGGACAGCCGCTCGTTGGCATCTTCCAGCGGTTCGACGAAATTGGTCCAGGTCGGCACCTCGGGGCTGTCGGCCAGCCGGGCGATCAGGGCGCGGTTCTCGGCCAGCAATTGGTCGATGGCGGGGCCGACGTGGTCGGGGCGGATGTCGGTGAAGCGGGGCAGGCCGGTAAAGTCGAGCAAGGGGTTTTGCATAATTTCGGGCTATCGGTTTGGGTTGCGACTCATTATACGTGGGGTCGCGTCGCCGCATTTCCAGTGCCTCGATTTGGTGCAATGCCTGCCTAGCCATGCCAGCACTAAGGGTTTGCGATGCAAGAGGCGGCTGTCTGCTTCGGCATCGGCAGATTCTGACCGGTTCGGGTTTATTCCATGTCGGCTATGCGGTTAGAATCGTCCGACCCCATCGCCTCGCCGGTGCCCAACTTATGACCTACTGCCTTGCCATCAATGTGGATGACGGTTTGGTGTTTTGTTCGGATTCCCGAACCAATGCCGGCACCGACAACGTCAGCGTCTATTCCAAAATGCATACCTTCGTCTGGCCGGGCAATCGTTTCTTCGTTCTGCTCTCCGCCGGCAATCTGGCGACGACGCAGGCCGTGGTCAAGAAGTTGAACAGCGACATTCCCGCCGGCTTGCTGCCCAACCTGCTGAGCGTCAATTCCATGCAGGAGGCCGCGGACTATATCGGCGTCGTCAGCACCCAGGTGCAGCGCACCCATGCGAGCCGCGATATCGCCAACACCAGCTTCGAGGCCACCTTCATCTTCGGTGGCCAGATCGGCAATGCCCCGCCGGAAATCTTCATGGTCTACCCGCAGGGCAACTACATTCACGAGTCGAGAGAGCACCCCTTCCTCCAGATCGGCGAGGTCAAGTATGGCAAGCCCATCCTCGACCGGGTCGTCAAAAAGGACACCTTCCTGGAGCGGGCCGCCCGCTGTGCCATGGTCTCGATGAATTCCACCATCCGCAGCAACGTCACCGTCGGGCCGCCGGTGGAGCTGATGATTTATGAACGGGACAGCCTGAACGAAGGACGCCGCCTGGTCCTGACCGAGGACGATCCCTTCGCCAAGGAGATCGCCGAGAAATGGAACGAGGGCCTGCTCCTGGCCTTGCTCAATCTGCCCCGATTCCCCTGGGAGGAGCAGCCGCAGGAAACCGAAGGCCGGGTCTATCCCTTCCCGACCAATCCCTGATCGCCTCGGCAGATACCTGCACCGTTACCGGGCATTTCCCGCATTGATCCGATCGCGCCTGGCCGCTGCGGCTACGGGCATGGCTCTTGCTTGATAACTATCATCGGTTTCACCAGAGATAGGCATGGCCATCCACGTTGCTATTCGTCACACCACCCGCTATCGCTATGACCGGCCCGTCAGCCTGAGCCCCCACGTCCTGCGCTTGCGGCCGGCTGCCCACTGCCGCACGCCGGTGCTGGCCTATACGCTCAAGGTCCGGCCGGAAGGCCATTTCATCAACTGGCAGCAAGACCCCTTCGGCAATTATCTGACGCGCCTGGTCTTTCCCGAGAAGACGCGGGAGTTCTTGGTCGATGTCGAGGTGATCGCCGACATGACGGTGATCAACCCCTTCGATTTCTTCCTGGAAGACAGTGCAGAGACCTGGCCGTTCGAATACGAGCCGAACCTGAAACGGCAACTGGCGCCCTATCTGGAAACCGAAGCGCTGGGCCCCCGGCTCGAGGCCTACCTGGCCGGGATCGATCGCAGCCCGCGCAGAACGATCTTGTTCCTGGTTGCGCTCAATCAACAGCTCCAGCAGGCCATCGCCTACACCATACGCCTGGAGCCGGGCGTGCAGCCTTGCGAGGAAACCTTGGCCAAGGCCCTCGGTTCCTGTCGCGACACCGGCTGGCTGCTGGTCCAGATCCTGCGCCATCTGGGTTTGGCCGCCCGCTTCGTCTCCGGCTATCTCGTGCAGTTGGCTCCGGATGAAAAATCCCTCGACGGCCCCTCGGGCCCCGAGCGGGACTTCACCGACCTGCATGCCTGGGCCGAGGTGTACCTGCCGGGCGCCGGTTGGGTCGGCCTCGACCCGACCTCCGGCCTGTTCGCCGGCGAAGGCCATATTCCGCTGGCCTGCACGCCCGACCCGGCCAGCGCCGCGCCGATCGAGGGCGGCAGCGATCCCTGCGAAGTCGAGTTCAGCTACAGCAACACGGTGACCCGCTTCCGGGAAGACCCCCGGGTGACCAAGCCCTACACCGAGCAACAGTGGGGGCACATTGCGGCGCTGGGGCGCCTGGTCGACGAGCGGCTGAGGCAGATGGACGTGCGCCTGACCCAAGGGGGCGAGCCGACCTTCGTCTCCATCGACGACATGGATGCCCCGGAATGGAGCACGGATGCACTGGGACCGCACAAGCGGGAGCGGGCCGAAGTGCTGGTGCGGCGATTGAAGGAGCGGTTCGCGCCCGGCGGCTTGCTGCATAGCGCCCAGGGCAAATGGTATCCGGGCGAACCCTTGCCCCGCTGGGCCTTGGGCCTCTATTTCCGCAAGGACGGCCAGCCGATCTGGCGGGACGAGCGCTGGCTGGCCGAGGCCCTGTGGGATTACGGTCATAACGGGGAGGACGCCCGGCGCTTTGCCGAAACCCTGGCACGCTCCCTGGGCCTGGCAGCACGCTATGTCAAGCCCGCCTATGAAGACGCCCTGCATTACCTGCAGAAGGAAGCGGAGATACCGCTCAATCTTGACCCGGCCCGGGCCAAGCTGAACGATTCCATCGAACGGCGCAGCCTGGCCGACAAGCTGTCCGAGGGGCTGGACGAACCGGTCGGCTATGCGCTGCCGCTTTCCTGGAACTGGCACGAGAGCTGTTGGCATTCGGCCGAGTGGCGCTTCCGGCGCGGCCGGCTTTATCTGAGCCCGGGCGATTCGCCGATGGGCCTGCGCCTGCCGATCGCTTCCTTGCCTTGGATCAGCGAAGAGGAAAGAGAAGTCGAGCACGAGGCCGATCCCTTCGCGCCGCAGGCGCCCCTGGCCGACTTTCATGGCGAGGTGGCGGCCCGCTACAGCCAGATCGAGCGGGGGCCGCTGTTGCATCCGGAAATCCAGCAGCAGGGTCATGCCGACAGCCGCCGGGTCTTGGTCGACGTGCCGCACACGGCCTTGTGCGTCGAGGCGCGCGGGGGCTGCCTGCACGTCTTCCTGCCGCCGCTCTACCAATTGGAGCACGCCCTGGACCTCATGGCGGCCGTGGAGCATACCGCCGCAACCCTAGGATTGCCGGTGGTGCTGGAGGGCTACCCGCCACCGAGCGACGGTCGCCTGGAAAAGCTCCTGGTCACGCCGGACCCGGGGGTGATCGAGGTCAACATCCACCCTGCCCGCAGTTGGGAACAGCTGGTGGCGCAGACCACGACGCTGTACGAGGAGGCCCGCCTTGCCAGGCTGGGCACGGAAAAGTTCATGCTCGACGGCCGCCACACCGGCACCGGCGGCGGCAACCACATCACCCTGGGCGGGCCGACCCCGGCCGACAGCCCTTTCCTGCGCCGGCCCGATCTGCTGCGCAGCCTGGTCACTTATTGGCAGCACCATCCCTGCCTCTCCTATCTGTTCAGCGGCATGTTCGTCGGGCCGACCAGCCAGGCGCCGCGGGTCGACGAGGGACGGCCCGAGGCCCTGTACGAACTGGAGATCGCCTTCCAGCAGGTGCCGCCGGGCGGCAGCCCGCAGCCTTGGCTGGTCGATCGCCTGTTCCGCAACCTCTTGGCCGATCTCACCGGCAATACCCACCGCACCGAATTCTGCATCGACAAGCTCTATTCGCCGGATAGCGCGGCCGGGCGCCAGGGCTTGCTGGAGTTCCGCGCCTTCGAAATGCCGCCCCATGCGCGCATGAGCCTGGTCCAGATGCTGCTGGTGCGCGCCTTGGTCGCCCGTTTCTGGGAGCGGCCCTATGCCCAGCGTTTGGTGCGCTGGGGCACCGAACTGCATGACCGTTTCATGCTGCCCCATCACTTGTGGAGCGACCTGAAAGAGGTGGTGGCCGAACTCAACGCCGACGGCTATCCCTTCCAACTCGAGTGGTTCGAGCCCTTTCTGGAATTCCGCTTCCCGCGCTACGGGGCGATGCAGTTCGGCGACATCGAACTGGAGTTGCGCGCCGCGATCGAGCCCTGGCCGGTGCTGGGCGAGGAGGTCACCGCCCTGGGCACGGCCCGCTTCGTCGACTCTTCGCTGGAGCGCGTGCAAGTGAAGCTGACCGGCTTGACCGATGGCCGCTATGTGCTGGCCTGCAATGGCCGCCGGGTGCCCCTGCGCAATACCGGTGTCCAGGGCGAATATGTCGCCGGGGTCCGCTATCGGGCCTGGCAGCCGTCATCCGCATTGCATCCGACCATCGGCGTCCATGCCCCGCTGGTGTTCGATCTGATCGACACCTGGAACAGCCGCAGCGTCGGTGGCTGCACCTACCATGTCGCGCATCCGGGCGGCCGCCACTACGAGCAGTTTCCGGTCAACGCCTACGAGGCCGAGGCCCGACGTCACATCCGCTACCAGCAGTGGGGTCACACGCCGGGCAGTTTCACCCCGTCGCCCTGGGTCGATGTGCTCGCCCGCTTTTCAGCCGAGCCGGAGCGGGCCGGCCCGATGACACCGCCGGCCGAAGAGGTCTTGGCCGAATACCCATACACCCTTGATTTGCGCAGGTGACTCGCATGAACATCGTTCCCATCAGCCAAGCCCGGGGCGCCTCCATCGAAGAGCGCACCGATCTCACCAAGGAAGGACTCAAGCGCGCCTTCCTCGACAACCTGTTCTACAACCAGGGCAAGTTTCCGGCGCTGGCGACCAAGCATGATTACTACATGGCCCTGGCCTATACGGTGCGCGACCGCCTGCTGCAGCGCTGGATCAGCACCGCGCAGACCTACACCCGTGAGGGCTCGCGCACGGTGGCCTATTTTTCCGCCGAGTTCCTGCTGGGGCCCCACCTGGGCAACAACCTGGTCAACCTCGGCATCATGGACCCGGTGCGGCAGGCCATCCGCGAGCTGGGCCTGAGCTTCGAGGAGATGCTGGGCCAGGAAGAGGAGCCGGGCCTGGGCAACGGCGGCCTTGGCCGGCTCGCCGCCTGTTTTCTGGATTCCCTGGCCACCCTGGAAATTCCCGCACTCGGTTACGGCATCCGCTATGAGTTCGGCATCTTCGCCCAGGACATCGTCGACGGTCAGCAGGTCGAGCTGACCGACAAGTGGCTGCGCTTCGGCAACCCCTGGGAGATCGCCCGGCCGGAGTGGGCGGTCGAGGTCAAGCTCGGCGGCCATACCCACCACTACACCGATGAGCGGGGCCGGCACCGGGCGCAATGGCTGCCGTCCTGGACCCTGTTCGGCACGCCGTATGACACGCCGATCCTCGGCTATCGCAACAACACCGCCAATACCCTGCGGTTGTGGCGGGCCGAGGCGCCGGAGGCCTTCGACCTGTCGACCTTCAATCGTGGCGACTACTGGGGCGCGGTCAACAAGAAGGTGGTGTCGGAAAACATCACCAAGGTGCTCTACCCGAACGACGAGCAGATCCAGGGCAAGGAGTTGCGCCTGCAGCAGCAGTACTTCTTCGTTTCCTGTTCCTTGCAGGACATGCTGCGGATCATGCAGGTGCAGAAGATTCCGCTGGAGCGCTTTCACGAGAAGTTCGCCGCCCAGCTCAACGATACCCATCCGGCCATCGCGATCGCCGAGCTGATGCGGCTGCTGGTCGACGAGCAGGGCATGGACTGGGAGCTGGCCTGGGACATCACCCGCAAGACCTTCGCCTACACCAATCACACCCTGCTGCCGGAGGCCCTGGAACAATGGCCGGTGGCCTTGTTCGCCCGGATCCTGCCGCGGCATCTGGAGATCATCTACGAGATCAACACGCGCTTCATGGATGAAATGCGCATCCGCTATCTGACCGATCACGAGCGGCTCAACCGCTTGTCATTGATCAACGAACACGGCGAGCGTTATGTCCGCATGGCCCATCTGGCCTGCGTCGGCAGCCACGCGATCAACGGCGTGGCGGCGCTGCACACCGAGTTGCTCAAGCAGGATGTGCTGGCCGATTTTTACCAGCTCTGGCCGGAAAAATTCAACAACAAGACCAATGGCGTGACTCCGCGGCGTTGGCTGACTTTGGCCAACCCCAGGCTGTCCGGCCTGATCAGCCAGGCCATCGGCGACGACTGGGTGCGCGATCTCGATCAGCTGCGGCAGCTGGAGCCTTACGTCGACGATGCCGCGTTCCGCACCGACTGGCGCTTCATCAAACGGGCCAACAAGGAGGATTTCGCCGGCTTCCTGCGCCGTCGCACCGGCGTGCTGATCGATCCGCAGAGCCTGTTCGACGTTCAGGTCAAGCGCATCCACGAATACAAGCGGCAACATCTGAACGTCTTGCACATCATCGCCCTCTACCACCGGCTCAAGGTCAACCCGACCCTGGAGGTCGTGCCGCGCACCTTCATCTTCGGCGGCAAGGCGGCGCCGGGTTACCACATGGCCAAGCTGATGATCCGGCTGATCACCGCGGTGGGCGAGGTGGTGAACAAGGACCCGGCGGTGCGCGACCGCCTGAAGGTGGCCTTTCTGCCCAATTTCAACGTCACCAATGGCCAGCGGGTCTATCCGGCGGCGGAATTGTCCGAGCAGATTTCGACTGCGGGCAAGGAGGCCTCCGGCACCGGCAACATGAAGTTCTGCATGAACGGCGCCTTGACCATCGGCACCCTGGACGGCGCCAACATCGAAATCCGCGACGAAGTCGGGGCCGAGAACTTTTTCCTGTTCGGCCTGACCGCCGAAGAAGTGCAGGCGGCCAAGCTCGGCGGTTATCAGCCGCTGGACCATTACCGGTCGAATCCGGAGCTGGGGGCGGTGATCGACCTGATCCGCGAGGGCTGCTTCTCGCGGGGCGACCGGGATCTGTTCCGGCCCATCGTCGACGGCCTGCTGCACCACGACCCCTATATGCTGCTGGCCGATTTTCAGGGCTATCTGGACTGCCAGGCCGGGGTGGATCTGGCCTATCTCGACAAGGAGCGCTGGACCCGGATGTCCATCCTCAATACGGCCCGCAGCGGTAAGTTCTCCTCCGACCGGACCATCCGGGAATATTGCCGGGAGGTTTGGAAGGTCGAGCCGGTCAAGATCGATCTGTTGTCGCAGGGGGAATTCAAGGGCGGCTTGGGCGGATAGGGCCTGGCCGGCATGGTAAAATCGCGGCCTCCTTGTGTGCCGTAGCTGAAGCCCTGCCAAGCCCCCTGATTGATTTCCATGCCGACCCTGTCCCAAGAAAAAGAACTCCACTCGCGCGAACGCCTGCTCAGTCTGCTGCTCAGCCGCATCCTCAAGGCCGAGCTGCCGCGCCCCGTCTATGATGCCCTGGGCGACCTGCGCCGCGGTTTCGTCGCCCTGCGGGAGAAGGACAATCGCAAGCGGCGGCAGGCGCTGGTCAACCTGATCGACCGCCAGCCGCCGGAGGCGCTGTCCCAGATCATCCGCGCCTTCAACATCTATTTCAGCCTGCTCAACATCGCCGAGGAGGTGGTCAGTCTGCGCAAGCGGCGCCAGGCGGTGCAGCGCGGCAGGCATATGTGGCCCGGCTCCTTCCACGATACCCTCTTGGGCCTGCGCGAGCAGGGCGTGGCGGCGACGGAGTTGCAGGGCTTGCTGGACAAGCTCTGCTATATGCCGGTGATCACCGCCCACCCCTCGGAGGCCAAGCGGCGGACGATCAAGGGCGCCCTGCGCAACATCTTCCTCAGCATGGAGGCGCTGGACGACCCGCGCATCCGCGGCATGTACCGCGACGAGGCCATGAGCCGCCTGTCCAACCAGATCCGCATCCTGTGGAAGACCGATGAGGTGCGTGCCTTCAAGCTGGCGGTGCGCGACGAGATTCGGGCCGGCCTGTCCTATTTCCCGCAGTCGCTGTTCCAGGCCGTCACCCTGGTCTACCGCAACTTCCACAAGTCGCTGCGCGACGTCTACGGCGCCGAGGCGGCCGATGCGGTCAAGGTCTCCAGCTTCCTGCGCTTCGGTTCCTGGATCGGCGGCGACCGCGACGGCCATCCCGGCGTCACCGCCGAGGTGACCGCCCTGGCCTGGCGCATGCAGGCGGTGACCGCCTATGAGGAATACCTGAGCCGGCTGGACGGCCTGTCCGACCAGCTGTCGCTGTCGATGCGCCTGTGCCGGCCCTCGGCCGAGTTCATGGCGAGTCTGGAGGAAGACAGCCGCCAGGCCGAGCTGCTGTTCGACAAGCGGCCCAACCCGCACCCGCAGGAGCCCTACCGGCGCAAGCTGGAGATCATGCGCTATCGCATCCGGCGCAACCTGATCCTGGTCCAGCGCGCCATGGACGGCGTCGACGTCAGCTTCGAGGAACAGGGCTATGTCAGTGCCCAGGCCTTCCTGGACGACCTGCACCTGATCCGCGATTCCCTGATCGGCCATGGCGATCGCGATCTGGCCCAGAGCGAGTTGCAGGACCTGATCCACTTGGTCGAGACCTTCGGCTTCCATCTGCTGCAACTGGACATCCGCCAGGAATCCACCCGCCACACCGAGGCGGTGGCCGAGATCCTCAAGGCGGCAATCGGCGTCGACTATCCGGCGCTCGACGAAGAGAACCGCCTGGCCACCCTGGCCGACCTGATCGCCAACCCGGCCGCGCTGCAGGTCGACGTCGGCGCCTTGAGCGAGAACACCCAGGAGACCCTGCGGACGTTCCAGTTGATCGCTCACATGCGCCGCGCCCTGGGCGAGCAGTGCTTCGGCCGCTACGTGATTTCCATGACCCACACCGCCTCGCACATCATGGAGGTGATGCTGCTCGCCGCCCAGGCCGGCCTGGCCGGGCGCGTGGGCAACAACTGGTATTGCCACATCGGCATCTCGCCCCTGTTCGAGACCATCGGCGACCTCCAGCATTCGGATGCGGTGCTCGATCAGCTCTACCGCACCCCGGTCTACCGGCATCTGCTCGACGCCTATGGCGAGGGCCAGGAGGTCATGGTCGGCTACTCCGATTCCTGCAAGGACGGCGGCATCCTCGCCTCGTCCTGGAACCTGTACGAGGCGCAGAAGCGCATCGTCGCCTTGTCCGACCGCCATGGCATCCACTGCCGGCTGTTCCATGGCCGCGGCGGCACCCTGGGCCGCGGCGGCGGCCCCACCCACGAGGCGATCCTGGCCCAGCCGCCGGGCACCGTGCGCGGCGAGCTCAAGCTCACCGAGCAGGGCGAGGTGCTGTTCTACAAGTACAACAATATGGAGACCGCCCAGTACGAGCTGACCCTGGGCGTCACCGGCGTGCTCAAGGCCAGCACCCATCTGGTCGGCAAGGCGGCGGAAGACCGCAAGGACTATCTGGCGATCATGGACGAGCTGTCCCGCTCGGGCGAGGCGGTCTACCGCGACCTGACCGAACGGACCCCGGGTTTCCTCGACTACTTCTACGAGGCGACGCCGGTGCAGGAGATCGGCCTGCTCAACATCGGCTCGCGGCCGTCGCACCGCAAGAAGGGCGACCGCTCGATCAGCTCGGTGCGGGCCATCTCCTGGGTCTTCGCCTGGGGCCAGTCGCGCCATGCCCTGCCGACCTGGTACGGCATCGGCGCGGCCATCCAATTCTGGCGCGGCAACGATCCGACCCGGCTGGCCAAGCTGCAGCAGATGTACCGGCAGTGGCCGTTCTTCCGCACCCTGCTGTCGAACGCCCAGATGGCCCTGTACAAGGCCGACATGAACATCGCCGGCGAGTACGCCCACCTGTGCCTGGACCGCAGGGCGGGCGAGCGCATCTTCGATCTGGTCGGCAATCGGCACGAGGAGGCGGTCCGCCAGATCCTGCACGTGGCCGACATCCCCACCCTGCTGGCGGAGACCCCGGAGCTGGCGCTGTCGCTGCAGCACCGCAACACCTATCTCGACCCGCTCAACTACATTCAGGTGGCGGTGCTGCGCAAATTGCGCGATGCCGAGGGCGAGGGCGAGAACCCCTGGCTGGAGCCGCTGCTGCGTTCGATCAACGCCATCGCCGCCGGCATGCGCAACACCGGCTGATCCGGCCGCTCAATGCGGCGGGTTGGCCGCGGCCTGGTCCATCACCAGCCGCGCGGCAGCGGCGTCGCCGGTGTCTTCGTGCAGGTAGTAATGGCTCATGATCCGGTGCGTCTGGTCGAACTCATAGACCAGGGGGACGCCGGTCGGGATGTTGAGCTCCGCGATCTCGTCGTCGGGCACGTTTTCCAGGTGCTTCACCAAGGCCCGCAAGGTATTGCCATGGGCGACGATGAGGATCTTCTTGCCCGTGTGTAGATGCGGCTGGATGCTGTCTTGCCAGACCTGCAAGACCCGCTGCATGGTGTCGGCCAGGGACTCCGTGGCCGGCAGCGCATCCTTGGGCAGATCGCGGTAGCGCGGGTCGAAGCGTGGATGGCGAGGGTCGCTCGCAGTGAGCGCCGGCGGCTGCACCGAGTAACTGCGGCGCCAGAGGTGAACCTGCTCGGCGCCATAGTGTTCGGCGATCTCGGCCTTGTTCAGGCCCTGCAGGGCGCCGTAATGGCGCTCGTTCAGGCGCCAATGCTTTTCCACCGGCAGCCAGAGCATGTCCATGGTCTCCTGGACCACCCACAGGGTGCGGATGGCCCGGCGCAGCACCGAGCTGTAGGCGATGTCGAAGGCGTAGCCGGAGTCGCGCAAGGCGCGACCGGCCGCAGCCGCTTCCCGGTAACCCTTTTCCGAGAGATCGACGTCGGTCCAGCCGGTGAAGCGGTTTTCCTGATTCCAGGTGCTTTCGCCGTGGCGCAATAAAACCAGTTTGTACATAGATCCTCCCTTTCCGGAATTGCTTCGAGCTTAGCTGCGGGCTTCGGCCTCCAGTGTCTGCAGGCTTTCCTCGACCCCGGCGGCATGGGTCAGTTCCGCGACATTGTCCTTGGTAAAAAAGCCTTGGAAGTCGCCGAAGCGCTGCACGTATTCGATGATCAGGCTGGAGTATTCCGAGGCGCTGGAGAAGATCTGCTTGAGGCCTTCCTCCCGCGAGCCGATGACGTCGAGCAGGAAATCCTGGCCGCAATGGCGCAAGGCATCGACCACGAAATCGATGTTGGGTTGGTGCTCGACCTCGCCGTCTTGCACGGCCACCGCGATGTGGTGCAGGCGGGGGCCGAAGTTGCGCACGAATTGTTCGGTCGGTGAAGGCAGCCCGAGCAGGTGATTGACGAAATAGGGATGGTTGGCGGCGGTGAAGACCTTGGCCGGGCTCTCCAATTCGTTGCGGCAATGCACGCTCTTGGTGACGTTGGTCGAGGAATTCTGCTTGCTGATGTCGTAGGAGCCCCAATAGTAGTAGCTGCTGAGGCTGAGGTATTCGAGGATGGCGGCCTCCCGGTTCTGGCTGTAGACGCGGGTGGCCAGGTGGTCGATCGGCAGCAGCAGCTTGTCGATGCCGAGCATCTCCTGGGTTTCTTTGGCTTCCAGGTAAGCGGCTTGCAGATCGCTGCGGATGCTCGACCAGCCCAGGGCGTAGACCCGAATGTCGGCCTCCGGCCGTTCCCAGTAGCCGACGATGTTGTGGGTATAGGGCGAGGGTTTCACCACGGCCATGTTGCCGGGCAACTCCAGCTTGCGAATCTGATCCTGGTTGAAGAAGCGGATCTCCCGGGCCTTTTGCAGCTCGACCACCTCGTGCAGGTTGCTCACCCGGAACACCTCGCCCATGTAGCGGGAGTTCGGCTTATGGGCGCCGATGGGATAGACCTCGTTCAGGCTGCGGAAGATGCCGCGGATATTCGGATCCTTGACCTCGCGCACCAGGATGTCCGGCGCGCTCATGTCGATGCGCAGGATGTGGCTGAAGTGGTCCTGCGATTCCAGGGTGACCAAATAGTGATAGGGCGTCATCAGGCACAGCTCGCGCACATAGGCCAGCGAGTTGCCCGGTTCCACCGTGATCATCAAGGTGTCGATCTGCTGGATGGCATCGGTCAGGCCGACCCGGTCGCGCTCTTCCAAGAGCTTGACCAGGTATTCCTCGAAGAAGGCCGAGTTCTGCTTGTCGCCGTAGCGGGGGAAATTCAGGGAAGCGCTCATGTCATTGATTTTCTCGGTGGTCGCTAGGGCTGGCGTGGGCTTGGTGCAGATGGAAGTATTGCCGGCTGACCGCGGCGTGGATTGCGCCCAGGTCGGCTTGAATCTGGTCCAGGTACTCGTGCAAGAGCACCGGCTGCAAGTCTTCCAAGGACATGCCGTCCAGCCGGCGCCAAGTCTGCCGGGCCGCGCGCATGGGCTGAACGTGGTTGGGCAGGGCCGCCAGACAGCCCTCGATTTCGTCCAGGCAGTGGCGAACGGTGCGCGGGAAGTGGGGGTCCTTGAGCAGGAAATTCACCACCTCACGCCCACGGACGTGGACGCCGACATGGCGGCGGTACATCTGGTAGGCGGACAAGGCGTTGAGCGTGCTCATCCAGAGCCGCTCCATGATCGGGTCGGCCACTGCCTTGTCCTGAGGCAGGAGCACGGCAGAATTGACATCGACGATCCGGGTGGTCATGTCGGCGCGTTCCAGGTTGCGGCCGAGCTTGATGAACTGATAGGCGATGTCGTGGCTCATCGAGCCCATGAGCAGGCCGACGATCGATTGCCGCCGCTCGATCACGCCGTTGAGGACTTCGTAACGCTCCCGGCGGCCGCGCAAGGCCCGCTCCGCGTTGTCGCGGATGAACAGATAGAGGCTGTTGATCCGCTCCCAGATCTCCATGGGCAGCACTTCGCGGAAGGTGCGGGTGTTTTCCCGGGCGTAGTGGATGCTGGAGAGGATGGAGCTGGGGTTGGCCGCATCCTCGATCAGAAAGCGCACGGTGCCGTCTTCATCCAGGTTCGCCCCCTGTTGCTGGAACTGCTAGTCCTGGCCGGCCACCTTGATCAGGACATCCCAGCCGAAGGAGGCGCCGCGCGGCAGGTCGAGCAGGACTTGGGTGGTGCTGTTGATCAGGCGGGCGGTGTTCTCCGCCCGCTCCAGGTAACGGGCCATCCAGTAGAGGTTTTCGGCGACGCGCGAGAGCATGGCCTAGTTCCTCACGTCCACGATCCAGGTGTCCTTGCTGCCGCCGCCCTGCGAGGAGTTCACCACCAGGGAGCCCTCCCGCATGGCGACGCGGGTGAGGCCGCCGGTCGTGGCATAGAGCCGGTTGGACTGCAGGACGAAGGGGCGCAGGTCCAGGTGCCGAGCGGCTAGGCGGTCATCGACCAGGGTCGGCGCGGTGGAGATGGACAGCGTCGGCTGGGCCATGTAATTGCGCGGATTTTCCCGGATCAGCTCGGCGAACCTGGCTCGCTCCTCGGCCGACGCGCGTGGCCCGATCAGCATGCCGTAGCCGCCCGATTCGTTGGCCGGCTTGACCACCAGCTGGTCCAGGTTGGCCAGCACGTAGTCGCGCTGATCGTCGTACATGCACAGGTAGCTGGGCACGTTGGGGATGATGGGGTCCTGGTCCAGGTAGTATTTGATGATCTTGGGCACGAAGGCATAGACCACCTTGTCGTCCGCCACCCCGGCGCCCGGGGCATTGGCGATGCCCACCTTGCCCTTGCGCCAGGCCCGCAGCAGGCCCGGCACGCCGAGGGTCGAGTCGGGCCGGAAGGCCTCGGGGTCGAGGAAGTCGTCGTCGATCCGGCGGTAGATGACATCGACCCGGCGCAGGCCGGAGATGGTCTTCATGTTGACGCAGTCGTTGGCATCGACCATCAGGTCGGAGCCCTCGACCAGAAAGGCCCCCATCTTCTGGGCCAGGTAGCTGTGCTCGAAGTAGGCGGAGTTGTAGATGCCCGGGGTGAGCACCGCGATGACCGGCCGCTCGCCGGATCGGGGCGAGAGGGCGGCCAGGGTGTCGTGCAACTGGGTCGGATAATCGTCCACCGGCAGGATGTCGCTGGTCCGGAACAGTTCCGGGAACAGCCGCTTCATCATTTGCCGGTTCTCCAGCATGTAGGAGACGCCGGACGGCACCCTGAGATTGTCTTCCAGGACATAGATGGTGCCGTCCCGGTCGCGCACCAAGTCGGTGCCGCAGACATGGGCCCAGACCCCAAATTGGGGCACAAATCCCTGACATTGGCTGCGGAAATTCTTCGAGCCAGCCAAGACCTCGAGCGGGAAGATGCCGTCCTGGACAATGCGCTGCTCGTTGTACAGGTCGTTGATGAACAGGTTGAGCGCGGTCAGCCGCTGCTTTAGGCCGGCATCGATGCGCTCCCATTCCTTGCGGTCCATGATGCGCGGGATGATGTCGAACGGCCAGGCCCGATCGATATTGCCGGCATCGCTGTAGACGGTGAAGGTAATGCCCATGGCCATGATCGCGGCATCGACTGCCTGCCGGCGCGTCGCAAGTGTGCTGTCACCGAGCGAGGCCAAGTGCTCGCACAGGGCCTTGGCGGCAGGGCGCGGCTGGTGGTCCGGCCCGATCAGTTCGTCGTAGGCTTCGCCCAGGCTGTAGTTTTGGCAGGTGATGGTCATGATCGTTATCCTCTTGCCTACCTTTATGCATATTCCATGCCTGCTTGCCTGGGCGCGGGCATTCGGCGCCGCCGCCCTTATACTTGAGTCTCCTTGTCAAAGATTGTCGGCCAATGAGTATCGAACGCTATAAAGAGCAAACCCCTGCCCTGGGCAAAGACGTCTTCGTCCACCCTGCCGCCACCGTGATCGGCGAGGTCGAGCTGGGCGACGGCGTCTCGGTCTGGCCCGGCGCGGTCATCCGCGGCGACGTCAACTTCATCCGCATAGGCAGAGGCAGCAACATCCAGGATTGCAGCGTGCTCCACGTCTCGCACAAGAGCGCATCCGATCCGCACGGCGCGCCGGTCGTCATCGGCCGCAACGTCACCGTCGGCCACAGCGTCATCCTGCACGGCTGCACTATCGGCAACGATTGCCTGATCGGCATGGGCGCCATCGTCATGGACAAGGCCGTGTTGCAGGATAAGGTCCTGCTCGGCGCCGGCAGCCTGGTGCCCGAGGGCAAGGTGCTGGAGAGCGGCTGGCTCTACCTCGGTCGCCCGGCCAAGGCCCTGCGCCGCCTGAGCGATGAAGAACTGGCCTATTTCGAGTATTCTGCCCGGCATTACATGCAGCTCGCGGCGGAGTATCGATGAAGGCAGCAGGCACGCTCAAAACCGGCATCACCCTCGCACTGGCCGCGGCCGCCCTGGCCGGCTGCGCCACCTCCACCGAACACCGCGGCCAGGACGGCTGGGCCAACTACGAAATCGGCTGCAGCGGCCCCCTGCTCAACCTGCGCAGCTGCCTGGCCAAGGCCGGCGACACCTGCCGCGGCCGCGGCTACAAGGTGCTCGACTACGAAGGCGTCCAGCCGCCCGCTTCCAACACTGTCATGCCGCCGCCCAGCCTGATCGACCAGGCGATCAAGGGCGAGATCAACCAGGAAGCGCTGAACAAGTTCGAGATTCGCAAGCTGTATATCCGCTGCCACTAAATGGTGACTAGGTGCTTGCATCCTGCGGCGCTTGGGATCGGTCTGAACTTTGGTTCCAATACAATAGCAATGATGATTCGGAGACTCGCCAGCAGCGGATTTCGATTCAATCAACCATAACGAGAGAGGTCGCCATGTTGTTGTCGTTTCGTCTTCACGTCGAAGCCGGCCGGCTGAAGGCCTTCTGATCCGATCAAGCATACCTTGCGGTCGGGTGTTAATGCCGTTGACTTACTTTGCTTACGATAACTAAGGGAAAGTTATGCGCACACTATTGAACGTACTGCTCTTGGGTTTTGCTTTCGCCTGTCAAGGCGCTTATGCAGAGGATTCCGCCGTTTCCTTTGACGGCCAAGTGTTCTTGAAACGGTTTGAGGCGGCACAGCCGAATGGCGACAAACTCGTGGAGTTCGTGCGTGATGGGGAAGCGCTGGAAAACTGGACCAAACTCATCGGATTCCGCTATCAGCAACTGCCTCGTATCGACAACGATGCCAAGAAGGCGGCTGCAGCGATGGCGCAAGTGGTCAAGGCGACCAATCCCGGCGCCCCGGCACAAGTTATGGTAAATGACCAGAATGAAGCGATCCTCGACTTCCTGATATTGTCGAAAGATGCAAAATTCATGGAATTCAATCTATTCAAGTACGCGAAAAGCAACGACGGCAACGCCGTTGTTTCCTTTCAATTCGCCTATAGGTTTTCTCCCTCATCGATTTCCCCGCCGGAATTTTCCAAATCCAGAATTACCTGGATTAACTCGGCTGCGTCATACGACATGAACCAGGTACAAGCTGCTTTCGGAAAAAAATAGCGCCCTACCGAATCAATTCAATGCACTCGCCTATTTCCGCCGATACTCCGCCACCAACTGGCTGCCGGCCAGCAGGTTGAACACCGATAGCATGGTCTTGCGCGTGGCCTCGTCGCTGCGGACGCGAGCGAGCAAACCCCAGCCTCTTCGCTTTTCCTCCCGCTCCTGCCATCATTCCCGGCCATGACGTCGAATCTCCCGGCCGCCTGCACGCGGCCCGCCTGTTCCTATGCCGCCGCCGTGCTCGCCTGCCTGGTGACGGTAGGCCTGGCCTGGCCGTTGGCCGACTGGATCGACCCGGCCAATCTGGTCATGCTCTTTCTGCTGACGGTGTTTCTGGTGGCCCTGCGCCTGGGCAGCCGGCCGGCCCTGCTGGCGGCGGTGCTCAATGTGCTGTTGTTCGATTTCTTTTTCGTGCCGCCACGGCTTACCTTGGCCGTGGACGACGTGCAGTATCTGATCACCTTCTTTGTCATGCTGGCCGTGGCCATCGTTACCGGTCAGCTGACGGCGCGCATGAGCCAGCAGGCGCGCGAGGCTGTGCTGCGCGAGCGGCAGGCTCATGCCCTGTACGAGATGGCGCGGGACCTGGCCGGCACCTTCAGCGTCAAGCAGCTCGCCGAGCTCACCCGGAGTTTTTTGCGGCAGACGGCCGGCATCGAGTCGCATCTCTGGCTGCCGGATAGCCGGGGCAGGCTGCGCGCCGAGGGACAATCGCCCGACGGCGATGTGAAGCTGGCGACCCGAGCCTACGAGCGCGGCGAGCCGGTGGAGCGGCTGGGGCCGACCGGCGCCGGGCCTGGCACCGCGTTCCTGCCGATGACGGCGTCGGGCCGCAGCTTCGGCGTGCTGCAGATCGACGCGGATGTGGAAACGCTGCGCCGGGAACGGCCCTTGCTGACGGCGGTGGCCTCGCTCGCCGGCATCGCGGCTGGCCGGCTGCACTATGCCGAGGTGGCGCAGGCCACCCAGGTGGGCATGGAGTCGGAACGTCTGCGCAACACCGTACTCGCTAGCCTGTCGCATGACCTGCGCACGCCGCTCACTGCCCTGGTCGGCCTGGCCGATACCCTGGCCCTGGCCCAACCGCCGCTGCCGCCACCGCACGGCGAGACGGCGCAGGCATTGCGCAACCAGGCGGCGGGGCTGGCCAAGATGGTCAACAACCTGCTCGATCTGGCGCGCCTGGCGGCGGGCGGCGGCATGGCGCCGCGCAAGGAATGGCAGGCCCTGGACGAGGTGGTGGCCTGCGCGATCGAGCAGTTGGGTACGGCGCTGGACGCGCACGCGGTCGAGATCGATCTGCCGGAGGACCTGCCGCTGCTGGAGTTCGACGCCGTACTGCTGGAGCGGGTGCTGGCCAACCTGCTCGACAACGCCGCCAAGCATGCCGTGCCCGGCAGCGCCATCTGGGTGGCGGCTCGCTGCCTGGACGACCGCGTGGAAGTGACCGTAAGCAACGAGGGCCCCGGCTTCCCGGCCGGGCTCGACCTCACCATGCCCTTCGCCCGCGGCGGCCTGCGCGCCGGTTATGGCCTCGGGCTTGCCATCAGCCGGGCCATCGTCGAGGCCCACGGCGGCAGGCTGCAACTGGAAAACCCGCCGGAAGGCGGCGCCCGCGTGCGCTTCGACCTGCCGCTGGGCAAGCCGCCGGTGTTGGAGGAGGAGGCGGCGTGACTCAAGTGCTGATCGTCGAGGACGAGCCCGACATCCGCCGCTTTCTGCGCCTGACCTTGGCCCAGGACGGTTGGACGGTGGCCGAGGCAGGCAGTGTCTCCCTGGCACTGGCCGAGGCCGCCGAGCGGCGGCCCGGACTGGTGATCCTCGACCTCGGCCTGCCGGACGCCGACGGTAGCGAGTTCATCCGCGCCTTCCGCACCTGGTCCGATGCGCCGATCCTGGTGCTCTCCGCCCGCAGCCAGGAGGCGGACAAGGTGGATGCGCTGGAGGCCGGGGCGGACGACTATCTGGTCAAACCTTTCGGCGTGGCCGAGCTGCTGGCCCGGGTGCATGCCCTGTCGCGCCGGCGCCTGCCGCGCGATATGCCGGAGCAAGCGCTGATCCGCTTCGGCGAGACCGAGATCGACCTGGCCCGGCGCCAGGTCAGCCGTGCCGGTAGCCCGGTGAAGCTGACGCCGATCGAATTCAACCTGCTGGTGTATCTGGCCAGCCACCCGGACCGGGTGCTGACCCAGCGCCAGATTCTGCGCGCGGTGTGGGGCGAGGGCCATGCCGGCGACAGCCATTACCTGCGCATCTACATCGGCCGCCTGCGCCAGAAGCTGGAGGCCGACCGCACCCGCCCCCGCCATTTGCTCACCGAGACCGGGGTCGGTTACCGCATGGTGCTTTAACACCATCGGCCGGGCGCTGGCGTTTACGCCTTTTTTATCCCCAAGCTGCCATCATGAATATCCCCATCATGCTTCGGGATGCCACATGGCCACCAGCGACAACAAGCGCCTGCCCGCCCTCACCCTCGCCGCCCTCGGCGTGGTCTACGGCGATATCGGCACCAGCCCCCTCTACACGATGAAAGAGGTGTTCGCCGGCGCGCACCACCCGGTGCCGATCACGCCGGACAACATCCTCGGCATCCTGTCGCTGATCTTCTGGTCGCTGATGCTGGTGGTGACGCTGAAGTACGCCGCCTTCATCATGCGTGCCGACAACCGCGGCGAGGGCGGCATCATGGCCCTGATCGCCCTGGTGCAGCGGCATACCCGCAACCCGGGCCAGGCCCGCGCCCTCATGCTGCTGGGCTTGTTCGGCACGGCGCTGTTTTATGGCGACGGCATCATCACCCCGGCCATCTCGGTGCTCTCGGCGGTGGAGGGGCTGGAGGTGGCCACCCCTGCCTTCAAGGACTGGATCATCCCCATTACCCTGGGCGTGCTCTTGGCGCTGTTAGCCGTGCAGCGGCATGGCACCGGCCGGGTCGGCGGCCTGTTCGGGCCGATCACCACCATCTGGTTCCTGGCCCTGGCCGCCCTGGGCGTGGGCAACATCCTGCAGGCGCCGCAGGTGCTGGCCGCGCTGTCGCCGCTGCATGCCTTGGCCTTCTTCCAGGCCCAGCCTGGGCTGGCCTTTCTCGCCCTCGGCGCGGTGTTCCTGGCGGTGACCGGGGCCGAGACGCTGTATGCCGACATGGGCCACTTCGGCACCCGGCCGGTGCGCCTGGCCTGGCTGGGCCTGGTGCTGCCGGCTTTGACCCTGAACTACTTCGGCCAGGGCGCCCTGCTGCTGACGCAGCCCGAGGCGATTGCCCATCCCTTCTATCACATGGCGCCGGACTGGGCCTTGTATCCCATGGTGGCGCTGGCCACGGCGGCCACGGTGATCGCCTCGCAGGCGGTGATCTCCGGGGTTTATTCCATTACCAACCAGGCGGTGCAGCTCGGCTACGCCCCGCGCATGCTGGTCCAGCACACCTCCAGCCTGGAGCGAGGGCAGATCTACCTGCCCGGCATCAACTGGGCGCTGTTCCTCGCCGTGGTGGCGCTGGTGCTGGGTTTCGGCTCGTCGACCAACCTGGCCGCGGCCTATGGCATCTCGGTCTCCGGCACCATGATCATCACCACCCTGCTGGTCTATGTCGTGGCACGCCGGGCCTGGGGCTGGAGCCGGCCGGCGGCGGGCGCGATCCTGCTGGCCTTCATGGCCATGGACCTGGCCTTCTTCGGCGCCAACCTGAGCAAGATTGTCGACGGCGGATGGTTCCCGCTCGCCTTCGGCGCCGGCGTGTTCATCCTGATGAGCACCTGGAAGCGCGGCCGCGATCTGCTCAAGGAACGCCGCGACCAGGGTGGCCTGCCCCTGAGCGGCTTCGTCGAGTCCATGGCGGGTTCCAGCCTGCCCAGCATCGCCGGCACTGCGGTGTTCCTCACGCCCAACCCTGGGCAGGTGCCGCATGCATTGCTGCACAGCCTCAAGCATTACAAGAGCCTGCACGAGCGGGTGGTGATCCTGAATGTGCAATTCAGCGACGTGCCCTATGTCGCCATGGCCGACCGGGTGACCGTCACTCACTTGGGCGACCGCTTCTATCGCGCCGAAGTCCGCTTCGGCTTCATGGACCGGCCGGACCTGAGCGAGACCTTGCAGACTTGCGCCGGGGTGAAACTGTCCTGCGATCTGGCCGACACCACTTTCTTCCTCGGCCGGGAGACGCTGATCGCCCGGCCGGAGCGCGACATGGCGTTGTGGCGGCAGAAGCTGTTCATCGCGCAAAGCCGCAATGCCGGCAGTCCGGCGGCCTATTTCAATCTGCCGCCGAACCGGGTGGTGGAACTGGGGACGCAGGTGGAGCTGTAAGCGGCCTGCACGGGTGGCTTAGTTGAGGGCGCTGGCCAGCTTGCGCCGATACTCCGCCACCAGCGGGCTGCCGGCCAGCAGGCTGAACACCGAGAGCATGGTCTTGCGCGCGGCCTCGTCGTTCCAGGCGCGGTCGATGGCGATCATTTCCAAAAGCTGGTCCATGCCTTCGGCCGGGCGGCCGGCGGCGACGAGCAGGTTGGCCAGTTGCAGGCGGCTGTCCATGTCCTTGGCGTCGGCCGCGATCTTGTCGCGCAGGGCTTGTTCGTCGCCGCCGCTCTGGCCGGACAGGGCGAAGTTCAGCTTGGCCGTGAGCTGCACCACGCGGTCTTCCAGCTTCATCGCCGGCGACAGGCTGTCGAGCAGGCGTTTGGCCTCGTCGAGTTGGCCGACCTCTAACAGGATCTCGGCGGCGTCCAGGCGCACCTTCTCGTTGGCGGCGTCGAGCTGCGAGGCCTGGGCGAGCACTTGCAGGGCCTGGGCGGCATCGCCGCCGGCTTTCAATTCGGCGGCCTTCAGCCGCAACTCCTCGGCCGGCGAGGGGATGATGCGGTCGAGGAATTCGCGCACCTGGCCCTCGGGCAGCGCGCCGGAGAATTCGTCGACGATCTGGCCGCCGTAGAGGGCCTTGACGCTGGGGATGCCGCGCACGCCGAACTGGGCGGCGAGTTCCTGGTTCTCGTCGGAGTTGACCTTGGCCAGGATGAACTTGCCGCCGTATTCCTCGGCCAGTTTTTCCAGGATGGGTTTGAGCACCTTGCACGGGCCGCACCAGGGCGCCCAGAAGTCGACCACCACGGGCACCTGCCTGGAGCCCTCGATGACGATCTGCTGGAAGTTGCTGCTGTCTACGTCGAATGCGTATTGGGTCATGGTCGTGTCCTGAGAGTTCGTCATGCCCGCGGAGGCGGGCATCCAGTTTTTTTATTTTTACTGGATTCCCGTTTCCACGGGAATGACGGAAGGGGAACTTTCAAGCCTTGCCGATGCGCTTGGCCAGCTCGGCGGCGATGCCGGTGTAGCTGGCCGGGGTCATGGCCAGCAGCAACTGCTTGGCCTCGTCCGGGATGGCCAGATTCCGGATGAACTCGGCCAAGCTCTCGCGGCTGATGCCACCCTTGCCCCGGGTGAGCGCCTTCAACTGTTCGTATGGGTTCTCCACGCCGTAGCGGCGCATCACGGTCTGGATCGGCTCGGCCAGCACTTCCCAGTTGTGGTCGAGGTCTTCGGCCAGGCGGGCGGGGTTGGCCTCCAGCTTGTCCAGGCCGCGCTTCATGCTCTCATAGCCGATGAGCGCATAGCCGAAGCCGGCGCCCATGTTGCGCAGCACGGTGGAGTCGGTGAGGTCGCGCTGCCAGCGCGAGATCGGCAGCTTCTCGGACAAGTGTTTCAACAGGGCGTTGGCCAGGCCCAGGTTGCCCTCGGAGTTTTCGAAGTCGATCGGGTTCACCTTGTGCGGCATGGTCGAGGAGCCGACCTCGCCTTCCTTCACCTTCTGCTTGAAATAGCCGAGCGAGATGTAGCCCCAGAGGTCGCGGTCAAGGTCGATCAGCGCGGTGTTGACCCGGGCGGTGGCGTCGTACAGCTCAGCCATGTAATCGTGCGGCTCGATCTGGATGGTGTAGGGGTTGAAGGTAATGCCCAGACTCTCGACGAAGCGGCGGGCGAAACCTTCCCAGTCGAAGTCGGGGTAGGCCGAGAGGTGGGCGTTGTAGTTGCCGACGGCGCCATTGATCTTGCCCAGTAGTTCCACCGCCTCGATGCGCTTGAGGCCGCGTTGCAGGCGATAAGCGACGTTGGCGATTTCCTTGCCCAAGGTGGTGGGCGAGGCCGGCTGGCCGTGGGTGCGCGAGAGCATGGGCAGCTCGGCCAAGGCGACGGCCATGGCGCTGAGCTTGCCGTGCAGCTCGCGCAAGGACGGCAGGATCACGTCCTGCCGGGCGCCCTTGAGCATCAGGGCGTGCGACAGGTTGTTGATGTCTTCCGAGGTGCAGGCGAAGTGGATGAACTCCTTCACCTGCATCACCTCCTGGTTGTCGGCGAAGCGCTCCTTGAGGAAGTATTCCACCGCCTTGACGTCGTGGTTGGTGGTCTTCTCGATGGTCTTCACCCGCTCGGCGTCGGTCACCGAGAAGCTCTCGACCGCAGCGTCGAGCGCCTTGATCGTGGCGGCCGAGAAGGCCGGCACCTCCTTGATCGCCGGTTCGGCGGCCAGGGCCTTGAGCCATTCGATCTCGACCTTGACCCGGTATTTGATCAGGCCGAACTCGCTGAAATAGGGCGCGAGCTTGGTGCCGACCCGGCGATAGCGGCCGTCGAGGGGGGAGAGGGCGGTGAGTTCGGTCAGTTCCATGGTTCGTTTCCTGGTTACTTGTTGGAGTTCTGGCGCATGACCAGCAGGGCCTGGTTGCGCAGCACCTTGAGCAGGTTGAGCATTTTCGAATCGAGATTGAGCGTGCCCTTGTCGCGGTCGGCATAGAGCAGGGCCAGGGTCTTGTTGTCGACCACCAGGGGCAAGAGCAGGAAGGAGCGGGCCCGGATGCGCTTGCTGTGCCAGTCGGGGATGCGCGACTTCAGGTTCTCGTCGCCGGTGTTGGCGATCAGGATGTCGACGCCCTGGCTGGCCGCCACCTGGAAGGCGTCGTGGGCATAGGTCAGCGAGACCTTGTAGGCATTGATCGCCTGGTCGATATCCTTGCCGAAGCCGAAACGGCCGGACAGCGATTTGCCGTCCTTGTCGCGCACCGCGATCATCACCCGGTCGAAAGAGCCGGTGCGGTAATAGATCTCCAGCATCATGTGCAGGATGTCGGAGATGCCGGCCCCGGCGACCAGGGCCTCGGTCATTTCCTGCAGGCCGGCCGCGAGCAGCGAGGCGGGGTCGCCGGCATCGGGCTCGACGCTGGCCAGGATGGGCAGGGTGTTGAGCGCCTGCGCCGCGGCCGAGCCTTCGGCCCCGGCCGCGGCCTGTTCGCTCAGATTGAGGATGCGGCTCAAGGTCGGGCTGCTGTGGACATCGCCCTGGAAGATAGCGGCATCGCGCTGCACCTCTTTCGCGGCCTCCTGGATCAGGCCGTTGAGATTGCCGCTGGGAAAGCTGCCCAGGGTGGCATAGCGCCGGCCCAGCTCGGCCAGGTGGCGGGTCATGTCCGGCAGTTGGAGGTCGGCCGCCGCCACTTGGTAGAGTTCGCGGGCCAGGCTGGCGGTGGCACGCAGCTTGGCGATGTCGGAGTCGGGCCGCGAAATCTCGCCCGGCGGCAGCGGGGTCATGCCTTGGATCAGGCTGTTGGGCAGCCGCCAGTGCTGGGCGATGGCCAGGCCGATCTGGTCGTAGGTGGTGCCGAACACCTCGCGCGCGGCATCGGCCTCGCTCAGGTTTTTCCCCCGCATGAGCATGGCAGCCTGCTGGGTGCGCTCGTAGAAATAGAACCGCGCCATCAGCCGGCCGACGTTGCGCAGCATGGCGCTCAGGAAGGCCTCTTCGACATCGGGCAGGCGCATCTGCTCGCCCAGGAGGCGGCCGAGCACGCCGCAGTAATAGCTCTCCAGCGCTTCGCCCTTGAGTTCCTGGCCTTGGGCGTGATTTTGCAGGTGGTCGAACAGCATCAGCGACAGGGCGACGTCGCGCACCGTATTGAAGCCGAGGATGACCACGGCGCGGGAGATGGTGCTGACCGGCCGGCCGGCGAACTTGCTGTAGTGCGCGGCGTTGACCAGGCGCAAGAGCTTGTTGGTGAGCGAGATGTCGCGCAGGATGGCGCGGGTCAGCTCGTCGGCCTGGCTGGTTTCGGAGCCGACGATCTCGTTGACCTGGACGATAGTCTGCGACAGCGCAGGAAAGTCCTGGGTGGCGGCCAGTTCCTTCAGCAGCGCTTGGGTTTTCTTGTGATCCAGCGGTTTCGGGTCGTCCATCGCGGTCGCTTTCTCTGGGCCGCTGCCTTATTTGCCCTGCTTGAAGGCGAGCAGGGCTTGGTTGCGCAGGACTTTCATCATGTTGAGCACCTGTGGCGCCAGGGTGATCGGGCCGCTGTCACTGTCCAGATAGATCAAGGCCAGCGGCTTCTTGTTGATGGTGATCGGCAACAACAAGAAGGACTGCGCCTTGAGCAGGCCGGCATGCCAGGCGGGAATGCGGGACTTGATGTTATCGGCCTGGGTGTCGCTGATCAGGATGTCGACGCCTTGCGCCACGGCAGCCGAGAAGGCATCGGTCGAGGCGGTGGCGGAGACCTTGAAGCTGCCGATCGCGGTATCGATGTTCTTGCCGAAGCCGGTGCGGCCGGCCAGGAATTGGCCCTGGCGGTCGAGCACGGCGATCATCACCCGGTCGAAGCAGCCGGTGCGGTAATAGACCTCCAGCAGCAGGTGCAGCACGTCGGTGATCTTGGTGTTGGAGATCAGGGCATTGGTGAGGTCCTGCAGGCCGGCGGTCAGGATGGCGGCCGGGTCGGTGGCGGTGCTGCTGTCGATCTCGGGCAGGGTCAGGTCGTCGAGTCTGGAGGCATCGACCTTCTGGGCGATGGCCTCGGCGCTCGCCGCGGTGGCGCCGCCTTCGCCCAGCAGGCGTTGCAGCATGGCGCTACTGCTGATCGAGGCCTGCAGCGTGGCGGCTTCCTTCTGCACCTCCTCGGCGGCATTCAGCATGGCGCCGTGCAATTGGGCCGGGCTGAGCTCGCCGGCCTGGGCATATTTGCTGCTCAGCGCCTTGAGCTTCTTCAGGCGCTCGCTGTCGTTCAGGTTGCTGGCGGCGATCTCATACAGATCGCGCGCCAGATTGGCCAGGGCCTGCAAGCGTGCCTCGTCCGAGGTGGGTTTGCGCAGCGGCCCCGGCGGCAGGGGCGTGATGCCCTGCATCAGGGTGTCGGGCAGGTGCCAGTGGCGACCGATGGCCAGGCCGAGCTGGTCGTAGCTGGTGCCGAGCACCTTGCGGCAGGCGGCATTTTCGTCCAGGCCCTCCGTCTCCATCAGGGCGCGGATGCGCTCGGTACGCTCGAAGAAATACAGCCGCGCCATCAGTCGGCCGAGGTTGCGGAACATGGCGCCGATGAAGCCTTCCTCGACGTCGCGCACCCCCAGCGGCCGCGACATCAGCCGGCCGAGCACGCCGCAGTAGAAGCTCTCCAGCGCATCGCTCTTGAGCGCCTGGGCATGGGCCTGGTTGTTCAGGTGTTCGAACAGCATCAGCGACAGCGCGGCATCGCGAATGGTGTTGTAGCCGAGGATGACCACGGCGCGCGAGATGGTGCTGATGTTGCGGCCGCCGAATTGGGCGTAGTGCACCGAGTTGACCAGGCGCAGCAGCTTGTTGGTCAGCGAGTTGTCGCGCAGGATGGTGCGGGTCAACTCGTCGGTGTGGCTCTCTTCCGAGCCGACCAGCTGATTGATTTTGATGATGGTGCTGGAGAGGGCCGGGAAGTCCTGGCTGGACATCAACTCCTCCAGGAGCTGTTCGGTCTGCTTGCTGTCCAGTGCATCCAGTTCGTCGCTCACAGGGACCTCCGGTCGGTAAACGCTTGGGCGATGGTCATGGCATCGACATACTCTAGCTCGCCGCCGGCCGGGATGCCGCGGGCGATGCGGCTGACCTTGAGGCCGCGGGCCTTGAGCAGTTCGCTGACATAGTGTGCCGTCGCCTCGCCCTCGGCGGTGTAATTGGTGGCCAGCACCACTTCTTCGGTAACGCCGTCCTGTGCCCGTTGCAACAGCCGATCGAGGCCGATCTCCTTGGGGCCGATGCCATCGAGCGGCGAGAGTCGGCCCATCAGCACGAAATACAGGCCCTTGTAGGCCTGGGTCTCTTCCATCCGGTTCAGGTCCACCGGCATCTCGACCACGCAGAGCAGGCGTGGATCGCGCCGGGGGCTGGCGCAGAGTTCGCAGACCGGCGTCTCGCTGAAGTTGTTGCAGCGCTCGCAATGATGCAGCTTCTCCAGCGCCGTGTTCAGGCAGGCGGACAAGCGCTGGGCGCCGAAACGGTCGCGCTGCATCAAATGATAGGCCATGCGGGCGGCCGATTTCGGACCCACCCCGGGCAGCACGCGCAGGGCATCGATCAGGGCTTCGAGCGTGCCGGGCAGTTTCATGGCTTGAACGAGTCAGTAGCGGGCAGTTGGCAGTCGGCAGAGGAAGCCACTGGTCTTACTGCAAACTGAACACTGTCGACTGCCAACTTAGAAGGGGAACTTCATGCCGGGCGGCAGCGGCATGCCGGCGGTAACCGCGGACATCTTTTCCTGGCTGACCGTTTCCACCCGGCGCACGGCGTCGTTCACCGCGGCGGCGATCAGGTCTTCCAGCATTTCCTTGTCGTCCTGCATGAGCGAGGGGTCGATGGCAACGCGCTTGACGTCGTGCTTGCCGGTCATCACCACCTTGACCAGGCCGGCGCCGGCCTGGCCTTCCACTTCCATTTCCGCAATCTGGGCCTGGACCTTTTGCAGGTTCTCCTGCATCTGCTGGGCCTGCTTCATCAGGTTGCCGATTCCGCCTTTGATCATGGTTGCCTCGCTTACTGAAGGGGTTGAATCTGGGTCACTTTGCCGTCGAGCTCCTGGACCACGGCCTGGACGAAGGGATCGTTCTGGATGGCCGCTTCGGCCTCGGCCTGTCGCTCGGCCTTGTTGCGGGCAGCGACCTCGGCCGGGGCGGCACCCTGGGTGGCGCCGAAGCTGAACTCGACCTTGAGCCCGGCCCCCATCTTCTCCTGCAAGGCGGCCTTGAGCTTGTCGCCGAAGCCAGCCAGCAGGCTTCTTTGCGTTTCCGGCAGGCGCAGGCGCAGCAGCTTGGGGCCGTGCTCGATCAGCTCGCAGGCGCTGGCCAACTGGCCGATCAGGCCGTTCAGGCTGCCGGCCAGGGCCAGCCAGTTGCCGTCGAAGCCGCTTGCCGAAGCAGAGGCACTGACGGCCGGACTCGGGGCTTCGGCGGCCAGTACGCCCTCACCCCCGCCCTTCATGCCCGGAACGGGTGCTCCCCCGAGGGGGGAGGGGGGAGATGCCCCTCTCCCTCCGGGAGAGGGGGTAGGGGTGAGGGAGTGCGGTTGCTTGCCCGGCAATGATTGTGGGGCTGGCGCAGTCACGGCCGGCGCCGGCGCGCCGGGGCTGAAGGCCAGCATGCGCATCAGGGCCATGGCAAAGCCGGCGTATTCGTCGGGCGCCCATTCCAGGTCGCGCCGGCCGAGGCCGGCGATCTGGTAATAGAGCTGCACGGTCTCGGCGTCGAGCGTGCGGGCCAGGGCGAACAGGCGCTCGCGCTCGGACACGTCCTCGGCCACCGCCTCGGGCACGGTCTGGGCCAGGGCGATCTGGTGCAGGAGCAGGCCGAGGTCCTGCAGGGCGGCCTCGAAGGAGAAGCTGCGGGCGGCGATGTTCTCGGCCTCGCGCATGAGGGCGGCGCCGTCGTTATTGGCCAGCGCCTCGAGGATGGGGAACAGATAGGCCTGGTCGACCGAGCCCAGCATGTCGCGGGTTTCCTGCTCGCGCACCGTGCCGCCGCCATAGGCGATGGCCTGGTCGAGCAGGGACAGGGCGTCGCGCATGCTGCCGGCGGCGGCGCGGGCGATCAGCGGCAGCGCGGCCGGCTCGTTGGCGATGCCTTCGGCGGCGAGCACGTTCTTCAGGTGCTCGGCCACCCGCACCGGCGGCAAGAGCTTGAGGTTGAACTGCAGGCAGCGGGAGAGCACGGTCACCGGCACCTTCTGCGGGTCGGTGGTGGCCAGGATGAACACCACGTGGGCCGGCGGCTCCTCCAGCGTCTTCAACATGGCGTTGAAGGCGCTCTTCGACAGCATGTGCACCTCGTCGATGATGTAGACCTTGTAGCGGCCGGCGGTGGGCGCGTACTGGGCGTTCTCGATAACCTCGCGCATGTTGTCGATGCCGGTGTAGGAGGCGGCATCGATCTCGATCAGGTCGACGAAGCGGCCAGTCTCGATCTCCCGGCAGGCCGGGCAGGTGCCGCAGGGGGTGGCGGTCAGGCCGGTCTCGCAGTTCAGGCACTTGGCCAGGATGCGGGCGATGGTGGTCTTGCCGCAGCCGCGGGTGCCGGTGAGCAGATAGGCGTGGTGCAGCCGGCCCTGGTTCAGCGCGTTCGAGAGCGCCCGGACCACATGTTCCTGGCCGACCAGTTCAGCGAAGGATTTGGGCCGCCATTTGCGGGCGAGAACTTGGTGGCTCATTTATGGCAAGCGGTCAGCAGTAGGCGGTGAGCCGCGACAGGCCAAGGCGCTGTGTTCGAAGTTGTCATCCGCTTGCCGCTCACTGTTCACCGCTTACCAGAAGTTGGGGTGGCGAGCCTTACCCCCGGCACTGGCATCGGTCGCTGTGGCTGCTTCCTTCCGGACCTGACCAGGTTGGCAACTTAGCCATGCGGGGAGACCCGCCACGGCGAATTTTACCTCTTATTCGCCGTTGCCGTCCTGCTTCAGCCGACGCTCCCGTACCGCCTCGGCCAGCTCCCGCAGCAGGGGCTCGGTGTCGGCCCAGCCGATGCAGCCGTCGGTGATCGAGGTGCCGTATTCCAGGGGCTTGCCCGGGCAGAGGTCCTGGCGGCCGGGGTTCAGGTGGGACTCGATCATCACCCCGATGATGCGGGGGTCGCCGCCGGCGACCTGGCGGGCCACGTCGTGGCCGACCTCGATCTGGCGCTCGAACTGCTTGCTGGAATTGGCATGCGACAGGTCGATCATCACCTGCGGGCGCAGCCCGGCCGCGGCCAGGTCGCGGCAGACGGCATCGACGCTGGTCGCATCGTAGTTTGGCTGCTTGCCGCCGCGCAGGATGACGTGGGTGTCCTCGTTGCCGGCGGTCTTGAACACGGCGACATGGCCAGACTTGGTGATCGAGATGAAGTGATGCCGCGCCTCGGCCGCCTTGATCGCATCGACCGCGATCCTGATGTTGCCATCGGTGCCGTTCTTGAAGCCGATCGGGCAGGACAGGCCGGAGGCCAGCTGCCGGTGGCTCTGCGACTCGGTGGTGCGGGCGCCGATCGCGCCCCAGGCCACCAGGTCGGCCAGGTATTGGGGCGAGATCAGGTCGAGGAATTCGGTGGCGCTGGGCAGGCCCAGTTCGTTGATCTCCAGCAGGATCTTGCGCGCCAGGCGCAGGCCTTCGTTGATATCGAAGCTCTCGTTCAGGTGCGGGTCGTTGATCAGGCCCTTCCAGCCCACCGTGGTGCGCGGTTTCTCGAAATAGACCCGCATGACGATGATCAGGTCGTGGGTCAGCTCGTCGGCCAGCTTCTTCAGGCGCTTGGCATAGTCCAGCGCCGCCGCCGGGTCATGGATGGAGCAGGGGCCGACCACGATCACCAGCCGGTCGTCGGCGCCGCGCAGCACGTCATGGATGGCGCTGCGGGCGGTGTAGGTGGTCTTCAGCGCCGTCTGGCTGGCCCTGAGCTCGCGCATGATCTGCATGGGCGCGAGCAATTCGTCGCCCTGCTCGATGCGGGTGTCGTCGGTTCGGTATCCGGTCATGTTCCTAGTCCTTCGCTGGGGCCAGCCCCTGAAACAAAAAACCGCCAGGGGTCTGGCGGTTTTCGGGGATTCGCTTGCTGCTCGCGCTAATTCCTCCCGGCCGCCTTGGGCGTGGGATAAAAGTGAAAAAAGAAAAAATCAGCGCAATTCAGGTTCATGGCCTGCATGGTAGCAGAGAGGACGGGGGTGGGGCAAGGCAAGTGGTTGATTTGAGGGGGAAATGATTTTGGCTCGTGCTGTTGGGCGTGATTAAAACCGTTTCGGTTGTTGTGCCTGCCCTGAACAGAGAGCTTCCGATGCGGGATGCCGTTGGCCGTGGGCGCCCGGCCAACGGGCTATCGTAGGAATAGTGATCTACGGGGTTTAAGACGTGCCAGGTAGAAACAATGTTTGGATCGGTTTGTTAAGACTTGCTTATCGCCCCACTCACCCCATCCACCAACTGCTCCGCGAACAGCCAGTCATCCATCTCACTCGCGCCGCAGCAGCGCTTTTCCGACAGGAAATGCGCGGTTTCGGTGATCAGCTTGTGGCGCAGATCGGCGTCGAGGGCCTTGGCCTTCTTGGGTTTGCTGGCAGTGGTAGCCTTGGCTGCCGTGGTCTTGGTGGCGGTGGCTGCCTTGACCGAACTTGCGGCCTTCTTGGGTTTGGCCGCGGTTTCGGTTTTGCTGGTGGTCTTTTTACTCGGCTTGTCTTCGGTTTTCGGCATGATGGAACTCCCTTATATGATGAAGTGCACTTTCTTATATAGGCCAAGGATGACCGTTGTGTGACAGTTGGTGAATCCTTTAGTGCGTGCCGCCGACGGTGAGGCCGTCGATGCGCAGGGTGGGCTGGCCGACGCCGACCGGCACGCTCTGACCCTCCTTGCCGCAGGTGCCGACACCGGAGTCGAGTTTCATGTCGTTGCCGATCATGGCCACCCGGGTCAGGGCATCGGGGCCGTTGCCGATCAGGGTGGCGCCCTTGACCGGGTAGGTGATCTTGCCGTCCTCGATCAGGTAGGCCTCGGCGGCGGAGAAGACGAACTTGCCGCTGGTGATGTCGACCTGGCCGCCGCCGAAGTTGGCGGCGTAGAGGCCCTTTTTCACCGAGGCGATGATCTCTTCCGGCGGCTTGTCGCCGGCCAGCATGTAGGTGTTGGTCATGCGCGGCATGGGCAGGTGGGCGAAGGATTCGCGCCGGCCGTTGCCGGTCGGCGCCATGCCCATGAGCCGGGCGTTCATGGCGTCCTGCATGTAGCCCTTGAGGATGCCGTCTTCGATCAGCACGGTGCGTTCGGTCGGGTTGCCTTCGTCGTCGATGTTGAGCGAGCCGCGCCGGTCGGGGATGGTGCCGTCGTCGACTACCGTCACTCCGGCGGCGGCGACGCGCTGGCCGATGCGGCCGGAGAAGGCGGAACTGCCCTTGCGGTTGAAGTCGCCCTCCAGGCCGTGGCCGATGGCCTCGTGCAACAGGATGCCGGGCCAGCCGGCACCGAGCACCACGGTCATGCTGCCGGCCGGGGCCGGGCGGGCCGAGAGGTTGGTGACGGCCTGGTGCACGGCCTGCTCGGCATAGTCCTCCAGGATGGCGTCGGTGAAATAGCCGTAGTCGGTGCGGCCGCCGCCACCGGAACTGCCCTGCTCGCGCCGGCCGTCCTGTTCGACGATGACCTGGAGCGAGACTCGCACCAGGGGGCGGACATCGGCGGCAATACGGCCGTCGAGACGAGCGACGTAGATCACCTCGTATTCGCCGGCGAGGCTGGCGATGACCTGGCTCACGCGGCTGTCCAATTTGCGGGCGTAGTCTTCCACGCGGTGCAACAGGGCGACCTTGTCGGCCTCGGCCAGCGAGGCGAGTGGGTCGAGCGGCAGATAGAGCTTGCGGCCGGTCACCGGGGTCTGCGCTTTGACCGAAGCCGTGCCGCCGACGGCGGCGATGGCGCGGGCGGTGCGGGCGGCCTCTTCGATGGCCGGCAGGCGGATGTCGTCGGAATAGGCGAAGGCGGTCTTGTCGCCGACCACGGCGCGCACGCCGACGCCCTGGTCGATGCTGAAGCTGCCGGACTTGACCCGGCCCTCTTCCAGGCTCCAGGCCTCGGACCGGCTGTATTGGAAATAGAGGTCGGCGTCGTCGAGTTTGTGCGCGGCGAGCAGGCCGAACACGGAGTCGAGTTGCCTAGGCTCGAGTTCGTTGGGGGCGAGCAAGGCCGCCTGGGCCGTGGCGAACAGATCCTCGCCAGCTAGGTGTTGGTTGGCGCCGCTCATGCGTCGTCGGCCTTGATGATCTCGACCTTGATCGCGCTGCTGCAATTGAGGCTGCGGTGTTTCAGTGCCGGCAGGCTCTTGCGCAGGCTCTCCTGGTAGCCGCGGTTGATCGCGGCGCTGACCACGCCGGAACCGCGCGGCAGCCGGTCGAGCACATTGCCCCAGGGGTCGACGATCATGGAGTCGCCGTGGGTCTCGCGGCCGGACAGGTGGTAGCCGCCCTGGGCCGGCGCGATGACATAGGCCAGGTTCTCGATGGCGCGGGCGCGGATCAGGGTCTCGAAGTGGGCCTTGCCGGTGGTGGCGGTGAAGGCGGAGGGCACCACGATGATGTCGACCTCGCCCATGGCCCGGTAGAGTTCCGGAAAGCGCAGGTCGTAGCAGATCGACAGGCCGATCCGGCCGAACGGGGTATCGACCGCGACCACTTTGCTGCCCGGCTCGATGGTGTTCTCTTCCTTGTAGCGCTCGTTGCCGAGTTCCAGGCCGAACAGGTGGATCTTGTCGTAGCGGGCGACCTGCTTGCCTTTGTCGTCATAGACCAGGCAGCTGTTGCGCACCTTTTTCGGATTGTCGCACTCCAGCGGCACCGAGCCGCCGACCAGCCAGATCTTGTGCTTCTTGGCTTGGGCGGCGAGGAATTTCTGGATCGGCCCGCGGCCTTCGGCCTCGCGGGCGGCGACCTTGTCGGTGTCCTTCAGGCCCATGATGGCGAAGTATTCCGGCAGGGCGACCAGCTTGGCGCCAGCGGTCACCGCCTGCTGGATCAGCCGTTCCGCCTCGGCCAGGTTGGCGGAGACATTGGGGCCGGAGGCCATCTGGATGGCGGCCACGCGCAACAGGCCGGTACTGTCCTGGGCCTTGGGGGTGGCGCGGCTGCGGGATTTGGCGAAGCCAGAGGTTGTTTTGCGAGTCACTTGGGTTCCGTCAGTTCCAGTACAAGGGGTTCGGTGGCTTTAGGGTCTTCCGTCAGCGCGATCCGGTCGGCTTCCAGGCCCAGCGCGATCAGCCACCAGCGCAGGTCTGCCGCGCGCAACTGGGCCTCTTCATCCGGGGCATGGCGCAGTGTCAGCTTGGCCTGGGCATTATTCAAGAAGGGCAGCACGCATTCGCGGACGGCCGGGTCGGCCAGCACCGATGCGGCATTGCGCGGTTTCGACCACAGTTCGTCCGAGGGTACACAATCTCGGCCGAAGGCGGCAAGCGGAAAAGCGCAGAGCAGAAGCCAAAGCGGTACGCGCATCAGGGTTTCTCCTCCCGTTTCGCGGCGGGGGCCTTGGCGAGCTTGACCACCACCGGGTCGGCCCAGGTGCCGGAGACCTGATATTCGAAAGTGGTGGCTTGGCCCAAGGGGTCTTTCAGCACCTTGCTGGCGACGTAGGCGCCCACCCCGGCAATCGGGCCGCCGATCAGGGCGGCGCCGACCGCCAGGCTCTCCTCCAGCCGCGGGGTCACCGTCACCCGTAGCAACTGGGTCTCGTCGGCCAGGCCGATCTTGCCGCCCATGAGCACCTTGGCCGTGGGGCCGTCCATGCTGAGGCCTTTCAGGTAGGCATTGCCCCGGTCGACCACGACGTCGCCGCTGATCTCGTCGAAGGCGAAGCCCTCGGTGAAGACATCGCGGAAATCCAGGGTGATGCGTTTGGGCAGGGACTGCAGGCTGAGGATGCCGAGCAGCTTGGCCGCACCGGGGTCGATCTTGGTGAACTGGCCGTTCTTGAGCTTGAGGCGCAGGTCGCCGTTGAACTTGCCGAGTTGGAAGTGCTCGATCCCGCCGGGCCAGGTGAACTGGCCGCTGGCCTCGCCCTCGCCGCGCTTCAAGGCGTTCGGGTAGCCCAGGCGGCCGAGCAGGTTGCCCAGGTTGCCGGTCCTGGCTGTGACATTCAAGGCGGTCAGCCGCTGGGCGGTGTAGGACAGCTCGCCGGTCGCGGCGATCTGGCCGTCGGGGCTGGCGAGGACGAATTCGCGCACCTGCCAGCGCCGCGGCAAGGGGTCGAGGCGCAAGGTCAGGGCGCCGTAGTCCTGGTTTTCGAGGCCGAAGCGATCGGCCCGGATGTCGATCGCCGGCTGCGGCTCGGCGCTTGCCGCAGCATCCCGGCCAGCCGTGCCCTCGGCTTTCGGGATGTCGAGTTTCTTGAATTGCCCGCTGATCCGCGTCGGGCTGCCGTTTTCGGCGGGCAGGTAACTGGCCTCGCCCTGCAACTCCTGGCCGTTCAGCTTGACTTGCCAGCCCCGGGGCAAGGGCTTGGCCTGGAGGTTCAGGTTGTGGAAGCGGCGATTCTCCACCAGCAACTCGGCGAAGGAAACGTTCACGTCGTTGACCGTGGCTGCCTTCGCCTGAACCTTGCCCGGCAGGAACTCGCGCCAGGCATCGAGGTTGAGATACGGCAGGCTGCCGCGCAGGGCGATGCCTTCGGCCGGCAAGGTCGTGTCGCCACCGCCCAGGCGGAAGGTGGCGCGCTTGATGCCTGCGTCGCCGGGCACCAGGCTGGCGGCGAGTAGATTGGCATAGCGCAGATTGATCGCCTCGGACTGGTCGGCCTTGGTGATGAGCAAGGGCATCGGTGCGGCGGCTTGCTTGTCGAAGGGCGGCGGCAGGCTGCTGGCCAGGCCGGTGAGGTCGGACTCGACCCGCAGGGTGGTCTTGCGTTCCTTGAGGCTGAGCTGAGCGCGATAGTTGGCAGCCCCGCTGAGGCGGCGTGCCAGATTGGCCGGCAGATACTCGCCCAGGGCCTGGGCCGTGGCTCGGCCCCTGAGGTCGACCCGGACCCGGCCGCCGGTCTCGCTGGCGATGGTCAATTCGGCGGGCTGCTTGAATACCAGGGTCTTGATGTGCTGGCCGCTGACGCTCTTGTCGGTGAAGTCGATTTGTCCCGAAGCGCTGTCGAGAGTGGGCAAGCCCAGGCCGGGCTCGATGCGGTTGTCATGGAAACGGTAGCTGCCGCCGACGGTGGTGTCGGCGATGCGGCGCAAGGGCAGCTTCAGATGGAGCGCCAATTCGCCGTTGCCCGTCGCCTGCATGGATTCGGTGAAACGGCCGGTGTGCTCGAACACCGGGCTCGCGTGGATGAAATCGAAAAAGCCTTGGGTCGGGCCGGCCGCACTGCCGTCGAGGAGAAGTTGCTCATCCTGGGCATAGAAGAGATCGGGGATGTGGGCAGTGACCTTGCCCAAGGGTGTGGTCAGGATCTTGGCGCCCGGCTCGGTGGTCAGGGACATGGCCTTGTCGTGGAAGACCAGCAAACCTTGGATATTGCTGATCCGCGGCCAGCCGGGGCCGTAGTCGAGCACGCCGTTGCGCATCCGGATGCTGGCCTTGAATTCGCCGCCGCCTTTGTCGAAGGGAAATTTGTCGAGGGCCCCCTTGAGGGTGACGCGGCTGTCGTCGGAATAGCCGGAGATCAGGCTTTGCTTGAGCCAGGCATGGGCGTCGTCGGCAACCGGGTGCGGCAGGTATTTCCAGACCGCATTGGCTTCGCCATGGTCGAGTTGGACCTGGATGTCGACTTGGGCGGCTTGGCCTGGCTTCAGCTGGAGCTTGCCCTTGGCTTCACCCTTGAGGTCGGCATTGACGACCTTCAGCGTGTCGATGTCGACCGCGACACCGCCTTCTTTCGGGGTTTGCCATTTCAGGCGGGTGTGCAAGTCGGAGAAGGCGAGCGGATTGCGGAACACGCTGGGGTAGTCGAGGCCCACGGCCTGGCTGTCGAGTTGGGCCTCGCCGCCGTCCTGGTCGGTCTTGACACTGCCGCTCAGATTGCTAAAGCCCGGCAGCTTGCCGTAGGCATTGACGCCAACCTGATGGAAGCGCGCTGCCAGCCGGTAGCGATTGTTGTCGACTTGTTCGGCTTGGGCGAAGTCGATGAACCCGCGCGGGCTTAGGTTTTCGATCAGGTCGCGCAGGTTTTTCGGCAAGGGAATGGCATCGGCCAGCGCGGTCACCGCCTCCAGGCGCAGGCCTTGCGCCTCGGCCTGGGTCGGCTTGAGCAGGCCCTTGGCATCCGGCTCGAGTTGCAGGCTCAGCTTGGCGGCGCTGGAGGTCTCGCCGGTGGCGGTGCTGAAGCGCAGGCCCTCGGTATGAATGGCGTGGCCACCTTTCTTCGAGCGCTGCCAGACGATGCGGCTCGCCAAATCGCGGAAGGCGAGGATGCGCAGGTCCTTGGCGAATTGCAGGGTGATGTTGTGCAGTTGGCTGTCGCCTACCACCTGCTTGAGTGCACCGTTCTTGATGTCGACCCAGAAGCGCAGGTTGCCGTGGCCGCCTTGCACCGTCTCCTGCGCCCATGGCGTCTGTCGGTTCCAGGCGGCCAGGTCGACGCCATCGACGCGGCTGTAGATTTGGCCGGACCAATCTTCCGGTTGCCTGACGCTGCCGCCGCGCAGGTCGCCGCGCAGGTCGAGCCGAGTCGCCACGTCGCGCGGCGGCAGGGCGGTCAGGCCCAGGCGGTGGCGGCCCAGCAGGTTGTGCAGCGCGGCATTGAGTTGGCTGAGCTTGAGCGGCGGAGCGCCGATCTTCTCGTCGAGCCAGGTGACCTCGGCATCGCTGACCAGGATCAGGCGCTGGCGCAGCAGCCAATCCGGAAAGTCGCTGGCGGCCTCCGCCTGGTTGACCGGGATGCCGGCCACGTAGATGACCCCGGCCTTGTCGCGGCGCAGGGTCAGCTTCGGCGCGCGCAGGCTCAACTCCGCCAGGCGCGGCTCGAAAAAGATCAGGCTGCTCCAGGAGACCGTGGCATCGACGCGGGGCAGGGTCAGCGGGACTTCCTGGTTGGCCGCCTGGATGCTGACCTCGGTCAGCAGCAGCCGCGGGTGCATGCCGCGCCAGTCGGCGAGCAGGCTGCCGATCCGGACCGGCAGGCCGATGGCCTGGCTGATGCTTTGTTCGACCAGGACCCGTTGCTCGCTCAGCCGGGGCAGCAACACATATTTGACCGTGAGCATCACCCCGGCGAAGCCGATGGCGCCGGCGAGGGCGATCCAGGCCGCAATGCGGAGCAGGCGTCGGGTCAAGGTGTTCATGCTGGAGTGAATGAGCTTATCTGCGAACAATGCCACGCCGCCTGGGCAAAAGAAAGCCGAATGCAGTTATGACCGAGCCAGGTGGGCAAGTTCCGCTGCGATGTCTTCGGGCGCTGCCGTTGTGCGACCAGTCCGCGGCGAGCAGCGGCAGCGTGGTTTCGCGCACGAAGCCCTGGAAGTGCAGGTGGTTGACCGAGGCGAGCGGCGCGGGCAGGCTCAATCCGGCTGGTAGCCCAGATTGGGCGCGAGCCAGCGTTCGGCAGTGGCCAGATCCCAGCCTTTACGCCGGGCATAGTCCTCGACCTGGTCGCGGCCCAGTTTGGCCACGGCGAAGTAGCGGCTGTCCGGGTGCGACAGGTAGAAGCCGGAGACGGCAGCCGCCGGCCACATGGCGAAGCTCTCGGTGAGCTTGACCCCGGTCTGCGCGGTGGCGTTCAGCAGTTCGAACAGGGGGCCCTTCTCGCTGTGCTCGGGGCAGGCGGGGTAGCCGGGGGCGGGGCGGATGCCGCGGTATTCCTCGGCGATCAACTGCTCGTTCGACAGTTGCTCGTCGGCGCCGTAGCCCCAGAACTCCTTGCGCACCCGGTCGTGCATGCGCTCGGCGAAGGCCTCGGCCAAGCGGTCGCACAGGGACTTGAACAGGATGGCGCTGTAGTCGTCGTGCCGGGCCTCGAACTCGCGGACCTTGGCGTCCTCGTTGATGCCGGCGGTGACGACGAAGGCACCGAGGTAGTCCTTCACGCCGCTCGCTTTCGGCGCGACGAAGTCGGCCAGGCACCAGTTCGGCTGACCTGATGGTTTCTGCATCTGCTGGCGCAGGTTGTGCCAGGTCATCAGCACCTGGTGGCGTGCCTCATCGGCATAGATCTCGATGTCGTCGTCGTTCACGCTGTTGGCCGGGAACAGGCCGATCACCGCGCGGGCCTCGACCCAGTTCTCGTCGATCATTTTTTTCAGCATGGCCTGGGCATCGGCGAACAGCTTGCGGGCCTCTTCGCCCACCACCTCGTCCTCCAGGATGCGCGGGTAGCGGCCATGCAGCTCCCAGGACTGGAAGAAGGGCGTCCAGTCGATGTAGCGGGCGAGTTCGGCCAGGTCGTATTCGCGGAACACCTGCACGCCCAATTGCCGGGGCGCCGGGGGCTGGTAGCTTGCCCAGTCGGCCTGGAATTTGTTGGCGCGCGCCTCGGCCAGCTTGGCGATGTCGTAGGCTTTAAGCACGTGGACGCCGGGCTGTTTCGGCACGGGCGGCGTGGTGCTGGCCCAGTCGATCCTGAACTTGTTGGCACGCGCCTCGGCAAGCTTCAGCCGGACGGTGTCGGACTTGTGTTTGAGATGGCGTTCGCGGGTGATGGCGTAGTCCGCCCTGATTTCGGCGGCGAAGGC
>JACAEC010000159.1 GCA_013389055.1 Hydrogenophilaceae bacterium | reverse complement strand
CGCATCATCATGAATGACCATGTGCAGACCGGCCTGGTGGCCGCCGCCAGCGTGGCCGACTACGACGTGAACCGCATCCGCAAGCACGAGTTCACCCGGCCGGACAAGGAAGACGACCGCGTGCGCCAGGTCGAGGCGCTCAACGCCCAGACCGGCCCGGTGCTCTTGGCCTACCCGAGCCAGCCCGAGGTCGACAGCATCATCGCCGCCGCCACCCAGGGCCACCCCGAGGCCGATGCCACCTCCGAATCAGGCGTGCGCCACACCCTGTGGGTGATCCGCGAGGCCAAGGCCATCGCCCGATTGACCGAGCTGTTCGACGGCATGCACGCCATCTACATCGCCGACGGCCACCACCGCTCGGCCGCGGCCAGCCGCGTCTGCGCCGCCCGCCGCGCCGCCAACCCCAAGCACACCGGCAGTGAACCCTACAACTATTTCCTCTCGGTGATTTTCCCCCATCACCAGATGAAGATCCTCGACTACAACCGGGTGATCAAGGATTTGAACAATCTCTCCGAGGCCGATTTCCTGGCCAAGGTGGCGGCGAGCTTCAAGGTCGAGGACGCCGCCGCGGCGGTGAAGCCGGCCCGGCCGGGCGAGTTTGGCCTGTACCTTTCCGGCAAGTGGCGCAAGCTCACGATCAAGCCCGAGTTGATCCCGGCCGACCCGGTGGGCCGGCTGGACGTGAGCCTGCTGCAGAACAACCTGATCGCGCCCATCCTCGGCATTGCCGATCCGCGCCGCGACAAGCGCATCGACTTCGTCGGCGGCATTCGCGGCCTGCCGGAGCTGGAGAAGCGGGTGAACTCGGGCGAGATGAAGCTGGCCTTCTCGCTGCACGCCACCGGCATGGAAGACCTGATGGCCGTGGCCGACGCCAACGAGGTGATGCCGCCGAAGTCGACCTGGTTCGAGCCCAAGCTGGCCGACGGCATGGCTTCGCACGTGCTCGAATAATCATTGGGATTGTTTTTACCCTCTCCCTCCGGGAGAGGGTGGCGAAGCCGGGTGAGGGGGACGCCCGCAGGACGTCCTTCCGTCATGTCCCTCACCCCACCCCCTCTCCCGGTGGGAGAGGGGCCAGGTGTTGCAATGTCTACTTGGTCTTGAACACGAACACGCCGTCCCAGCCCTCGCCGGGCGGCTCGCTGCGGAAGTGGGCGATGCGCTCCAGGTAGAGTTGGTAGAGCTTGGCCTCCGGGTGCTGTTCGGCCAGGGCCTTGAGTTGGGTCTCGGCGGCATCCCATTCCTGGGCGCGGTAATGGGCCAGGGCCTGCTCGAACCGGGCAGCTTCGGCCTTGGCCTCGTCGGACACCTTGTCCTTCTGGCCGAGCGGCCCGTAGATGGCCACCGGCTTGTCCTTGCCCTTCACCCGCACCTTGTCGAGCTCGCGGAAGAGGAAGTCGGGCAGGGCATCGCGGGTGTGCTCGCCGACCAGGATCTCGACGCCGTATTCCTTGGTCAGGCCCTCCAGGCGCGAGGCCAGGTTCACCGCATCGCCCATCACGGTGTAGGAGCGGCGGAACTCCGAGCCCATGTTGCCGACGTTCATCACCCCGGAGTTGAGGCCGACGCCGATGCGCATGGCCGGCCAACCTTGCTTGGGGTATTCCTCGCGCAGTTGCCGCATCTTCTCTTGCATGGCCAGGGCGGCCTCCAGGCCGTGGCGGGCATGGTCGGGGTCGGCCAGCGGCGCGCCCCAGAAGGCCATGATCGCGTCGCCGATGTATTTGTCGATGGTGCCGCGATACTCGTGGATCACCTTGGTCATGGTGGTGAGGTAGGCGTTCATCAGCCGGGTGAGCTCGATCGGCGTCAGGCCTTCGGACAGGTTGGTGAAGTTGCGGATGTCGCTGAACAGCACGGTCATCTCCCGGCTGTCGCCCTCCATGGTGGCCTGCTCGGGGTGCTCGGACAACTCCTCGACCAGTTCCGGCGGCACGTATTGGCCGAACAGGCCGGCCACCCGGCGCTTGGTGCGGGCCTCGAAGAAGAAGCCGTAGACCATGTTGATGGCGAACAGGCCGAGGATGAGCACGGTGACCGAGGCGATCGGGTAGACCAGGTTGATGTTCTGCCAGGCCCAGAGATTGAAGCCGACGTTGGCGCCGAGCACGGCTAGGGTGAACAGCAGGCTGGCCACCGGCCCCAGCAGGGCGAGGACCAGGATGATGGCGACGCCGTTGAACGCCAGCAGCGCCAGTTCCAGGCCCAGGACATAGGCGGGCCGCTCCTTGATGCGGTTGTCGAGGATGCCTGAGATCAGGTTGGCGTGGACCTCGACGCCTGGGAAGACGGTGCCGACCGGCACGGTGCGCAGGTCCATCAGGCCGGGCGCGGTGGTGCCGACCAGGACGAGGCGGCCGGCGAGCATGGCCGGGTCGACCTTCTTGTGCAGCACATCGGTGGCCGAGACATAGGGGAAGCTGCCCTGGCCGCCGCGGAAGGGCACCAGCGCGGCGAACTCCTTGTCGACCGGGATGCGGATGTCGCCCAGCTTGACCCATTCGACGGCGGTGTAGCCGGAGGCCATGGTCTCTTCGTCCGGGAAGCCCAGCTCGACGAAATCCACCCCCAGAAAATGGCGTGCCATGAGCAGGGCCAGGCTCTCGTAATAGCCGCCCTGGTATTCGAGCAGCAGCGGCACCCGCCGGTTGACGCCGTCCGGGTCATGCAGGGGATTGAAGTGGCCGCTGTCGAGGGCGGCGGCCTGCAAGTCGGGCAGGTTGGCGCCGTAACCGTCCATGGACCGCGCCTGCAGGCGCAGGTCGCCCAAGGCGCCGGCCGGGAAGATGGGCTCGGGCAGGGCCCCGGAGACATGGGCCTGCTGCTGGCCGCTGCGGCTGGTGAAGTAATAGCCGAGAATGACCGGCCGACCCTTGATGTGCTGGGCGAACAGGGCGTCGCGATCGAGTTGCGGCGCGAGATCGTGCAAGGCGGACTGATATTCCGGCACGTTCTTCAACCGGCTTTGGGCCAGGCCTTGCAGCACCTTGAGGCCGGAGCTTTCGTCGGGTTCGGCGAAGACCACGTCGAAGCCGACGATGGACACGCCGTAGTCTTGGAACAGGCGGTCGACCAGCAGCGACACCTTGTCGCGGCCCCAGGGCCAGCGGCCTTCGGCCTTGAGGCTGCGTTCATCGAGGTCGACGATGACGATGCGCTTGTCGACCGTGCCCGGCATCAAGAGCTGGAGCCGGGTGTCGTAGGCGATTTCTTCGAGCCGGTCGATCAGGGGGATGTGGAAAAAGCCGGCGGTGTTGAGCAGGAGCGCGATCAGCAGCAGCAGGCCGGTGAGCATGCGCCAGACGTGGCGCTTGAAGGTGCTGAACATCTGCGGCGATCCCCTTTGTTATTTGTGACTAAGGTGGCGCTGCCTTGATCGTCATCCCCGCGTTTATCCTCGCAGAGCGGGGGCAGGCGGGGATCCGGCTGTTCGCTTATCCTGGGTTCCCGCCTGCGCGGGAACGACGAACCCGAATAAACCGGCGCTTCCCTAAGGCTCGAAGGATGTTAGCACCGATCAGGCGGCGAGGTGCATGGCCACGGGGATGCGGCGGGCGCCGAAGGGTCGCTCGAATCGTTGGAAGCGGCCGGCGATGGCGGTATGGCACTTGGGGCAATGGCCGTCGTCGGTCACGTGGTATTCGGGAATCTCGTACCAGTCGCGCACGATCAGCGGTGTCTTGCAGGACGGGCAGTAGGTGGTGCCGCCCTCGCGGTCGTGCACGTTGCCGGTGTAGACGTAGTGCAGCCCGGCCTGCATGGCGATCTGGCGGGCTCGGCTCAGGGTCTCGCCCGGCGTCGGCGGCAGGTGCATCAGCTTGTAGTCGGGGTGGAAGGCGGTGAAGTGCAGCGGCACTTCCGGCCCCAACTCCTTAAGCACCCAGTCGGACAGGCGTTTGATCTCGTCGTCGGAATCGTTCAGGGTGGGGATGAGCAGGGTGGTGATCTCGAACCAGACCGAGGTCTCGCGCTTGAGATAGACCAGGGTGTCGAGGATGGGCTGCAAGTGGCCGCCGCAGTAATTCACATAGAAGTCGTCGGTGAAGCCCTTGAGGTCGACGTTGGCGGCGTCCATCTTGGCGTAGAACTCGCGCCGCGGCACATCGTGGATGAAGCCGGCGGTGACGGCCACGCTCTGCACGCCCAACTTGTGGCAGGCGTCGGCCGTGTCCATGGCGTATTCGGCGAAGGGCACCGGATCGTTGTAGGTGTAGGCCACGCTCTTGCAGCCCATTTTCTGCGCGGTCTTGGCGATCTCCTCGGGGCTGGCGGCATCGGCCAGGCGGTCGAAATCCTTGGACTTGGAGATATCCCAGTTCTGGCAGAACTTGCAGGCCAGATTGCAGCCGGCGGTGCCGAAGGAGAACACCGAGGTGCCGGGATAGAAGTGGTTGAGCGGCTTCTTCTCGATCGGGTCGACGCAGAAGCCGGAACTGCGCCCGTAGGTGGTCAGGATCATCTGGCCGCCTTCCATGCGGCGGACGAAGCAGGCGCCGCGCTGGCCCTCGTGCAGCTTGCAGTCGCGCGGGCAGAGGTCGCACTGGATGCGGCCGTCTTCCAGCTTGTGCCACCAGCGGCCTGGGTAATTGGATTCGGCGACGGTCATGGCGTGTCCTCTTTGAATTTTTCCACGGTATAGCGATAGAGCCGGATGTCGTCGGCCCAGAAGTAGCCGGGCAGGCCGGCCTTGAGCTTGAGATGGCTGATGAACTGTTCCGGTTCCGGCAGTTGTTCCCAGACCTGGGGCAGGAAGGTGGCGTGATGCGAATCATATTCCAGGATGATGCCGTCGATGCCCGGCCGCAGTTGCCGGAGCGCGTCCTCCTGGCTGGAAAACCGCATCGGTTCCGGCTTGGACAGGATGGAGACCTCCACCCGCGTGTCGGGCAGTTCGGCGGCAGACAGCGGCGGGAAGCGCGGGTCGCGGAAGGCCGCAGCCTGGGCGTTTTCCTCCAGGTCTTCGGCCAGCGGCCGATGCGCTTCCAGGCTGCCGATGCAGCCGCGCAGTTGGCCGTGTTGGGTCAGGGTGACGAAGACGGCCCCAGGCGCCTTCAACCAGTCGGGTTTGTCCGGCAGTTCGACCGTTTGACCGAATCGCCTGGCGATGGCGGCACGCGCCACCTGGGTGAGGAGGCGGCCCTTATCGGCGCCCTCAGTGCGCACGCTCGGCCTCCGTCAGGGCGATGGCGGCATAGCCGACCACCTGATGCTTGTCGCCGGCGGTGTCGCCGGAATTGCGCAGGTCGAGCAACTGCGCCCGGAGACCGTGGCGTCGGGCAACCAGCAACAGGCCATTGAGCGGGTGGGCGCCGCAGGCCTGTTCGCCGAGCAAGTGGGCGTCGAGCTTCAGGATGTGTTGGACGGTGTCCTGGTCGGTCAGCCGTGCGGTCGAGTAAGGCAAATAATGGGAGAGATCGGAACTGACCACGATCAGGGTCTCGTCGCCGCCCCACAGGCGCTCCAGCACCTCGGCCACCTCTTCCGGCGTGGCACCGCCCACCGCAAGGGGCACCAGAGAAAAATCCTCCAACACCGTTTGCAGGAAGGGCAGCTGGACTTCGAGCGAATGCTCCATGGCATGCGCGGTGGCATTGACCTCGATTTGGGGCAGGTCGCGGATGGCCAGCACGGCCTCCTGGTCGAGAGGAATTCGGCCCAGCGGGGTTTCGAAGCTGTCCGCAGCGGGCAGGGCAATGCCCTGCACCCAGACCCGGTGCACCGGTCCCAACAACACCACGCGCCGGATCACCTGGCGCAGAGGCTTGAGCAAGGCATAGGCCGAGGCGGCGATCGGCCCGGAGTAGACATAGCCGGCATGCGGCGCCACCAAGGCCTTCGGGCGAAGATGGATGCCTTCGGCCTCGGCCAGCATGTGCCTCACCTCGCTGGCCAGAGTGGCAGCATCGCCCGGATAGAACATGCCCGCGACCGCGGCAGGACGCACCAGATTCATTTTGACCCCCACGCTAATTCCATAGATTACTACTTTAAAATTAGGGCAGATTCACAAACAATACCAATCACATGTCACGCAACTTCGCCTTGCTGCCCGCCGCCGGTGTCGGTGCCCGAATGGGCGCGAATGTCCCCAAACAATATCTGGATCTGGTCGGCCGGCCGATGATCTGGCACGCGCTGCGGGCCTTCGAGACGCATGCAGCCATTAACCGGATTTATGTCGTGTTGTCGGCGGCGGACGAATACTGGCAGGGCTACGACTGGAGCGGTTTCGCCAAGCTTGCGGTGCTGCGCTGCGGCGGCGAGACCCGCGCGCAGAGCGTGGTCAACGGCCTGGAGGCGATCGCCGCCGAGGTGGCCGAGCAGGACTGGATGCTGGTGCACGATGCGGCCCGGCCCTGCCTGTCGCAGGCCTTGCTCGACAAGCTGCTGGCAGCGGTGAGCGATGACGCGGTGGGCGGCATTCTGGCGGCGCCGATCGCCGATACCTTGAAGCGCGAGGGCCAGGGCCAGCGCATCCAGGAGACGGTGCCGCGGCAGGGGCTGTGGGGCGCGCAGACGCCGCAGATGTTCCGTTACGGCCTGCTGCGCGAGGCCCTGCGCCGGGCCGGCAACCAGGTGACCGACGAGGCCTCGGCCATCGAGCACCTGGGCCTGTCGCCACTGCTGGTGGAGAGCGATGCCAGCAACCTCAAGGTCACCTTTCCAGGCGACCTGGAAGTGGCTGGCTGGTGGCTCGACCGCTGCGACAAGTGATTTCCCCACCCCAACCCTCCCCACAAGTGGGGGAAGTCGGGAGGGAGGCGATATGCGCGACATCCTCGACGCGGAGTGCTCCTCCCCCACTTGTGGGGGAGGTCGGGAGGGGGATGAATTTCTAACTACGCAGATTATTTCCTTCTAGCCTGAAACACCCCGCGGACATGGGCGACCCGGCCCAGGAAGCGGGAGAGCTGGCCGATGTCGCGCACCTCGCAGGTGAATTCCATGCGCGCCTCGCCGTCGTGGGAGAGGGTGTTGACCCGCACCACGTTGAGTTTCTCCTGGGCGAAGATCTCGGTGATGTCCTTGAGCAGGCCGGAACGGTCCTGCGCCTGCACGACGATGTCGACCTCGAACACCTGCTTGTCCGACTTGCCCCATTCGGCATGGAGCAGTCGGGCGCGGCGCGCCTCGGGCAGGCGGGCGACGACCTTGCAGTCGGCCCGATGGATGGTGACCCCGCGGCCCTGAGTGGTGTAGCCGACGATGGGGTCGGGCGGCGCCGGCTTGCAGCAGCCGGCGATGCTGGTCAGCATGTTGGCCTCGCCCTCGACGATGACACCGGACGGCGTTTCCTTGCTGCGGCGTCGGCCGATCAGCGGTTTTTCCATCGGGGGCTGGAATTCGTCCTGCAGGGCGCGGCCCAAGTGGCCGGAGCCGAGGT
>JACAEC010000134.1 GCA_013389055.1 Hydrogenophilaceae bacterium | reverse complement strand
GCACGCCCTTGGGCTTGCCGGTGGAGCCCGAGGTGTAGAGGATGAACAGCGGGTCCTCGGCATTCATCGGCACCGCCTCGCAGGTGTCGGCCTGGCCCTTGGTGAGGTCGTGCCACCAGAGGTCGCGACCTTCGGTCCAGCCGATCTGGCCGCCGGAACGCCGGTAGACCACGATCTTCTGCACGTTGTCGACATCGCCCATGGCCATGGCCTCGTCCACCGCGTGCTTGAGCGGCACGGCCTTGCCGCCGCGCAGGGACTCGTCGGCGGTGACCACCAGCTTGGCCCGGGCATCCTGGATGCGCTCGTGCAGGGCCTTGGCCGAGAAGCCGCCGAACACCACGGAATGGATGGCGCCGATGCGGGCGCAGGCCTGCATGGCGACCACGGCCTCGACGCTCATCGGCATGTAGACGATGACCCGGTCGCCCTTCTGCACGCCCAGGCTCTTGAGGCCGTTGGCGAACTGGCAGACCCGGTGGTAGAGCTCCTGGTATGTGACCTGGGTCACCGTGCCGTCGTCGGCCTCGAAGATGATGGCGGTCTTGTCGGCGCGGGCCGGCAGATGACGGTCGAGGCAGTTGTAGGAGACGTTGAGTTCGCCGTCGTAGAACCACTTGTAGAAAGGCGCCCCGCTCTCGTCGAGCACCTTGCTGAAGGGCTTGCTCCAGCTGATGTGCGTGCGCGCCAGCTCGGCCCAGAACCCCTCATAGTCGGCCGCGGCCTTGGCGACCAGGGCCTGATAGGCCGCCATGCCGGCGATGTTGGCCTGCGCCGTGAAGGCGGCCGAGGGCGGGAAGACACGGTTTTCATGCAATACGGATTCGATGTTGCTCATGCGCACTTACTCCTCGCGGGTTCCAGTGTGGGCTGCCTAACACGCCCGGTCGGGTGAATAATGTCACTTATTCCCCTTTGTGAAGCTGCCATTATTTTATGTCCACGCCTTCGCCGCAAGAATCGATTGCCCGAGCCGCCGAATACAGCCGTTACCTGCAGGGCCGCCTGAACGCCCGGACCGAGCTGCAGGCCTGGCTGGAAGCCACGCTGGACCTGCCTTTCAGCCGATCCGAGATGTCCACCTGGCTGGCCGAACGACCCTGGACCGACGAGGCCGGGCTCAAACAGGCCCTGCGCCTGCTCCGGCAAAACGTCATGTGCCGGGTGATCGTCCGTGACCTGTCCGGCCGGGCCGACCTGGCCGAGGTGACCCGAACCCTGACCGATCTGGCCGAGGTGGCCGTGCAGCAGGCCCTCGCCTGGCTGCAGGCCGACCTGGCCAGCGTCCACGGCGAGCCGCTCGACAGCGAGGGCCGGCCGCAGCAATTGATCGTGGTCGGCATGGGCAAGCTGGGCGGCTTTGAACTCAATGCCTCCTCCGACATCGACCTGATCTTCGTCTTTCCCGAGGACGGCGAGACCGCCGGGCCGCGCAAGCTGTCCAACTTCGAGTTCTTCACCCGCCTGGGCAAGCGCCTGATCAACGCCATCGGCGAACTCACCGGCGACGGCTTCGTCTTCCGGGTCGACATGCGGCTGCGACCCTACGGCGACTCCGGCCCCCTGGTCTCCAGCTTCGCCGCCCTGGAGGACTATTTCTACACCCAGGCCCGGGAGTGGGAGCGCTACGCCTGGATCAAGGCCCGGGCGCTGACCGGCGACCGCATCGAGGAACTGGAGGCGCTGCGGCTGCCCTTCGTCTTCCGCAAATATCTCGACTTCGGCGCGCTCAAGGCCATGCGCGAGCTGCACGCCCAGATTCGCCGCGAGGTGGCCCGGCGCGAGATGGCCGACAACATCAAGCTCGGTCCCGGCGGCATCCGCGAGGTGGAGTTCATCGCCCAGGTGTTCCAGCTCATCCGCGGCGGCAGGCAGCCCTCGCTGCAGGCCCGGCCCACCCGCACCCTGCTGCACCAGCTGGCCGCCTTCGACTTGATGCCCGAAACCATCACGACTGAATTGGAGGCGGCCTACGTCTTCCTGCGCAATCTGGAGCACCGCCTGCAATACCGCGACGACGCCCAGACCCAGACCCTGCCCCACACCCCCGAGGAGCAGGCCATGCTGGCCCAGGCCATGGGCTGTGCCGACTATGCGGCCTTGCTCGGGCAGCTCGACCCCTTGCGGCGCAAGGTCAGCGGCCAGTTCGAGCAGGTCTTCGGCGCGCCCCAGGAAGACCAATCGGCCCACCCGCTGGTCGGCTTGTGCGACATGCCGGAGACCGCCGCGCTCGGAAGACTCGAAGAGATCGGTTACCACGAACCCAAGGCCGCGCTCGATCAACTGCTCGCCTTCAGGCGCAGCCAGCGCTACCTGCAACTGCCGGCCGACAGCAAGACCGTGCTCGACGGCCTATTGCCGCCGCTGATCGAGTTGGCCGGCCACTTCGCCAACGCCGAGGCGACCCTCGGCCGCATCCTCGCCCTGCTCGAGGCCATCGGCCGGCGGGCGCCCTATCTCGCCCTGCTGCGCGAATACCCGCAGAGCCTGAACCAGGTGGCCAAGATGCTCAGCGCCAGCCCGTGGGCGGCGCAGTATCTCAGCCGCCAGCCGCACCTGCTGGACGAGCTGCTCGACCCCCGCGCCCTGTTCGCCGCGCCCGACTGGCCGCAGAAGCGGGCCGAGCTGCACCAGCGCCTGGCCGGCTTTGCCGGCGATATCGAGCGGCAGATGGATGAGTTGCGCCACTTCAAGCAGGCCGAGACCTTCCGCCTGCTGGCCCAGGACCTGGCCGGCCTGTGGACCATCGAAAAACTGTCCGACCATCTGGCCGACCTGGCCGACCTGATCCTGGCCGAGACCCTGGACCTGGTCTGGTCGACCGTGCCCGGCCGGCACCGCGAACACCCGGCCTTCGCGGTGATCGCCTACGGCAAGCTCGGCGGCAAGGAGATGGGCTACGCCTCCGATCTCGACCTGGTCTTCCTCTACGACGACCCCCACCCGGACGCCCAGGAGATCTACTCCAAGCTGGCCAAGCGGCTGAACACCTG
>JACAEC010000059.1 GCA_013389055.1 Hydrogenophilaceae bacterium | reverse complement strand
GCCCCATGCCGGGGCCCCCGCCGCCGCCGGCGCCCGGGCCCATGCCGCCGCCACGGGCGGGCGGCTCGTCCGGCAGGGTCTTGCCCTGGGCCTTGGCCCGCGCCTTCATGGCCTCATGGTGTTCGGCGCGGATTTTCTCCTGCTCTTGCACGGTCTTGGCCGCGCGCATCTTGTTGCGGTATTCCAGCCGCTCCTGCTGGGTCATCATCTGGCTGCCGTAAATCACTTCCTCCTCGGCGGCCAGGGACGGGCCGGCGGAGAGCATCAGGCCGAGCAGCAGGCCGGACAGCATCAACGGTCGTTTCATCGTTGCCTCCATTAATCGAGTGGGTTGATTGAGCAAGCCGAAACCACTGCAACCCGTTCAGCAGTTGCGTCTTTCATCACTGTAGACCCGAAACCCCCGTCCGGAATTCATTCTTATAGTCATTGCGGGGCATGGTTATTGGCCCGGCTCAATTTGCGGGCTGACTCAAAACCAGAACGCGACGTCCTTCAGCAGGAACTCCTCGTGTGGCATGTAATGCGAGCCGTCGCAGGAGAAGGTCAGGCTGACCATGCCGTTGAACAGATTGATCGAGGCCAGACGCAGATAAATGGTCGGATCGGTGAGACGCAGGGCCCGCAAGGTGCTCAGAATCCGCTTGATGTCGCGTTGCGGTATCGCCGCATGGCCCGGATAGGGGCGGCGCGGGTAGACCAGGCAGATATCCGGATCGCTCAAGGCTTCGTGGTCGAGAATGCGGTAGCGGAACGGGTCATCGACGGTCCAGATGGTGGCCTGGCTGCTGGAGAAGTGGATCTGGCATTGAAACACCCCGCGGTCGGCCAGCAACTCTTCCAGGATGGACAAAGCCTGTTCCAGGTTGCCATCCATCGGGCTTTCCACCCGGCATTGCTGGAAGACATTGCTGCGTATCGAGGGATCGCCCTTTACCTGGCGCCAATAGCCGGGTTCTTCGTAGAGTTCCGAGGTGACCGGCAGGTTGCGCAGATCGAAATCGGCGCCGAGATAGCCCCTTGTCTGGGCATCCGAACGCACGACCTGCAAGGCCGTGAGCGAGGGCCTGCGCGAAGTCTGGCTGATGTAGGCGTCGGAGAGCAGGAAGCCCCAGGCCGGCACCGCCTCCTTCATGTAGGGGCGCTGGGAGCGGTCGCGGCCGAAATACCCGGGCACGATGCCGTCATTCGCGATGTTGTCGCAAATCTGCACGCCATCGGTGCCCATGCAGTAGAGGAAGGTGCAATGCGGAATGTCGCCGAAGCCCTGCGCGAGCACCGCGTTCAGGCGCTGGCGGTCAGGCCACGCTTCGGTGCAGCGCCCGGCCAGACGGGCCAGGGGCTCGTGCAGCATGCGGGCGAGCTGCTCCCGCTGCAAATAGATGCTGTCTTTCCATAAGGCGCCCATATAGCAACCTGCCCCCCAAGAAGTAGTAAACACACATCATCACAAGCAAAGAAGATGCCTGCATGACCGATTGGACAGGGATTGCCCGAACTTGTTCGGGTGTGGCGATAAATGGTTTTTATGGCTATCGGGAAGACGGGGGTCCAGCCTCGCCCGGCCCCAGCAGAAACGACTTGATGGATTCCAGCCGCGCCCGGTGGATGCCGAAATCGGCGTCCATGAAGGGATGGGTAAAGTCGGGCTCCAGCTCGACCCGGCCGCCCCGCGACTTGACCAAGTCGCGCAGTTCCCGGGAATCCTTGGGCGGCACCACCATGTCGCGGCCGCCGGCGACGATGAGGAAGCGGCTGGCGTCCTGCGGCAGGTTGACCACCGGGTCATACTTTTCCGGGCAGCCGTAGTTGGAAAGCCGGCTCGGCGTCGAGTCGATCACCGCGCGGTCGAAGGCGACGCCGCTGCCCACCAGGTTGAGCAGCACGATGCCGCCGAAGGAAATGCCGTAGAGATAGCGCGGGCCCGGGTTCGCCGCGGCCAGGCGGTCGAAGAGCTCCCGATAGTCGCTGACCATGGCCTTCAGCCGGCGCTTGCCTTCCGACTGGCCATAACCGCGATAGTCGAAGACATAGACCTCCAGCCCGGCCTGTGCCAGCAGGCCCAACTCAGGCAGCAACTGGTCGGCCAGCATGGCGTTGCCCTGCGCCACCAGCACGAAGCCGCTGCCGGGCCGGGCGCTCTTGAGCCGGTAGCCGTGCAGCAACCGGCCGTCGCGGGTCTGGTGCGTGATCGCTTCGGCGTTGGGCATGCGGCCCGCCGCCGCCAGGTCCGGCTTGCCGGCCAGACGGTTCCAGGTCCAGAAGACGAAGGGCTCCTTGATGAAGCCGCATACGGTTTCTTCGAGATTTTCCGATTCGTCAGCCATGGCATGGGCTCCCAAAGTCAGCAGAACCAGCGAGAGCGAGAGGCCCCGAAGCGATGGCATGGCCGGTTAGTCCGGTTTGGCCGAGTCGCTGTTCGGCTCGGCCGCCGGAAAGGCCTGCATCGGGTCGGCGGCGCAGGCCGGGGTGAGGGCGAGGCAGGCGAGGAGGGCGGTGGCGGCGAGGGAGTTCATGGCATGGGTGTCGTGTCCGATTCTATAGGCGTCGGATCAAAGATAACTTCCAAGAACTTCCTCTCTGGATAGAGAGTTTTCATCGTGTCACGGAGTAGGTTATAAGCACCTCTCAGTGAGGCAATATCTTCATCCACATTCTGGTAGATCGAAGCAGTCAGCGCTCTAAGTTTGTGGCAGACGTCTATACCTAGAGCTTCTTCTACTTGGCCTTGCTCCTGTGTTTTCCCTACACCAAACCCCGCAGCAGCCATCCTCGGAAAAACTTCATTGAGAACTAAATCAGAGCGCGCTTTTATTAAGTTCAGAGCCAAATCAAACCGTTGTTCTTCAAGCAGCAGAGTAGCAAAAACAGTTGCCTGGCTTTGCTCAATAAGAAACTGTAGTTCCGCCACCTGAAATCAGTCGGCTGATGTTGGTGCTGCAGGATGCGCAGCCATATTTAACCAAGCATCATCACGAGTCCTAAACGGCTCAAGTACTTCTTTGCGATATTGCTCAAGCACATTCCATTGGCTGTATACAGTGTAAATGGCACGATTGCCTGCACCGACGTTTCGTTCTTCTTTTTCGCGTTTTCTACGGTGGCTTTCAAAAGTAAATGCTGCCCATGCGCCCGCAAAGGATGCAACTAGTGTAGTGAGAGCAGCGAAGAGGTCTTTCCACTCAGGCATAACTTATTCAGCCAAATGAAAATTAGACATATATCGATGCCGCCAACCTTACACCCGCTAGGCCAGACAAAAAAGGCCGCTCACGCGACCTTTTGCTGATTCATCACCTTCAACCTCTGACACAAACTTCCGATGATCCGCCGCGAGAACGGCGCCGAGTAGCGCATCAGTTCTTCCAGCATCTGCGGCGGCAGGGCGAGGACGATGACCTCGGTTTCGGCCACCACGGTGGCGGTGCGCGGCTCGCCCAATAGATAGGCCATTTCGCCGAACAGCTCGCCCTGTTC
>JACAEC010000215.1 GCA_013389055.1 Hydrogenophilaceae bacterium | reverse complement strand
GCGGGGCGCTGGGTGATCGTGCAGGCGGGTTACCGGAATCGCTTCGGCCATCCGGATGCGGGCGTCGTCGAGCGGTATCGACAAGCCGGTGCGCAAGTCGCGCGCACCGATCATTCCGGCGCGATCCAGTGGCGCTGGCGCCGCGACGGCACGATCGAAGTCGAAGCGTGGCGCCGGCAGCACGCGCGTTACTGGCACAACCGTCCTGTCGCCGGGCACGAACCTGCGCCGGTCGAACCCGACGAATCCATGGAGAGCGGGTCGAGTCCCGACGACGCGCTGCAGCCTCACTGATGGGTCCGCGGCGATCGATGCGCATTGGCGGCGGCCGATGATGCCGCTATGCGCGACGCTGCGCCTCGCCGATGCCGACGCGACTCGACCGGGCCGACGTCGGCGTTGTCTTCCGCATCGGCTGCAATCGCACCGAGGGCGGCGCGGCCGACCGACGTGGTTCCGCCGCGTTCCGCGCTCGTTTTCGTTGACCACGGATGGCAAGTCCCCCGCGCGCGCACTTGACCGGCGCGGGCGCGGCAACTAGCTTCCACGGGCGGCGCCGCCGCCGGCGGCGCGCGGACCACACGAGAGGGAGCCAATCGATGGTCGGGAGACGAGCAGTGAAAGCAGCGACGGTCGGACTGTTCGCGGCGGTTGCGAGCCTGTTTGCCGCCGCGGTCGTGCGCGCGGACGAAACGTGCAATTCGCCGTACATCACCAATCTCATCAAGGGCCAAGAGGACTACGTCCACGTCTGGACGCTCGGCGTCGAGGGACTCGGCGACGGCTCGGACAAGCTGGTGACGATCGGCGCCAATCCGAAGGCGAAGGACTACGGAAAGGTCGTTCACACGCTGTCGGTCGGCGGCCGCGGCGAGGCGCATCACATGGGCTTCACCGACGATCGGCGCTACCTGTGGGCGGGGCGGCTGGACGACTCGAAGATCTTCGTGTTCGATCTCGCGGACCCGGCCAAGCCGAAGCTGGTGCGCACGATCGCCGACCTGCCGAAGCGCACCGGCTACGTCGGCCCGCATACCTTCTACGCGCTGCCAGGGCGCATGCTGGTGCAGGCGCTTTCGAACACCAAGGATCACGGCGGCGTCACCGGCATGGTTCTGTACAACAACAAGGGCGAGTTCGTCGCCAAGTACGACATGCCGACCGGCGAGATCGGCGGCGTCAAAGGCGACGGCTACGGCTATGACATCGGCATCAATCCGGCCAAGAACGTTCTTCTGACGTCCAGCTTCACCGGCTGGAACAACTACATGATGGATCTCGGCAAGCTGGTGAAGGACGCGGAAGCGATGAAGCGCTTCGGCAGCACGATGGTGCTGTGGGAGCTGAAGTCGATGAAGCCGCAGAAAGTCTTCAACGTGCCGGGCTCGCCGCTGGAGATCCGCTGGTCGCTGAAGCCGGGCGACGACTGGGCGATCACCGCCGCCGCGCTCACTTCCAAACTCTGGCTGGTCAGGCGCGACGCCAAAGGCGAGTGGCAGGCCAAGGAAGTCGGCACGATCGGCGATCCGGCCAAGATCCCGCTGCCGGTCGACATCTCGATCACCGCCGACGGCAAAGGGCTATGGGTCAACACGTTCATGGACGGCATGACGCGCTACTTCGACCTCTCCAACCCGGAGGCGCCGCGCGAGACCTACGCCAATCAAACCGGCAAGCAGGTCAACATGATCTCGCAGTCCTGGGATGGCAAGCTCGTGTACATCACGTCGTCGCTGCTCGCCAATTGGGACAAGAAGGGCGAGGACAACGAACAGTTCATCGCGCTGTACCACTGGGACGGCAAAGCGTTGACCGAGCAGTGGCGCATCGACTTCGCCAAAGAGAAGCTCGGCCGGGCCCACCACATGAAGTTCACGGTCAAGCCGGGCACCAAGACCTGAT
>JACAEC010000186.1 GCA_013389055.1 Hydrogenophilaceae bacterium | reverse complement strand
TCGAAGAAGGTGTGGTGACGCGCGGTGTAGCCGACGTTTTCCAGGTCGTTGTGCTTGCCGCCGGCACGCACACAGCGCTGGGATTAGGCGGCTCGGACATAGGACCGTTGCTCGCGGCCGAGGAAGCAATCCTTGAATTGCACCATGCCGGCGTTGGTGAACAGCAGGGTCGGGTCGTTGCCCGGAATCAGGGGGCTGGAGGCCACCACGGTATGGCCCTTGGAGGCGAAGTAATCAAGGAATCGACGACGGATTTCGCTGCTTTTCATGGCACAGGCACGCACGGATTGAGAAATCCTTGGATTCTAGCCGCGAACGGCTACCCTGGCATAGGGTTGCCGCCTCTTCACCGGCTTTTCGGCCATCGGCCGCGGGGCGATGCATGCAGGCCGTTCTAGTTGCAAAGAGGGGAGGGTCTCTATATATTAGCGCCCGCTAATAAACTCTTGTATCTTGGACGAAGGGTAAGGTCATGTTCGGTGGCTACAATTTCAAGGAAGTCGATGTCGATTACCTGGCGAGCGTCGATCTCAGCAGCATCCAACTGCTGGATGTGCGCACCGACGCCGAAGTCTCGCGCGGCGTAATCGAAGGCGCCATCCACCTACCTTTGCATTTGATCCCGATGCGGGGCGACGACATTCCCAAAGACAAACCGGTCATCATCTATTGCAACTCCGGTGCCCGCTCGGCGCAGGCCTGTGCCTTCATGGCCGCCAAGGGTTATACCAACATGCACAATCTGTCCGGCGGCATCATGGCCTGGATGCGGGCCGGCAAGCCCTTGGCGACGCTGGCCTGACTGAATTCGCGCCTTCAATCTGAGGTTTGCTCTGGTTGCAATCTACCAGCAACTGGTTTAATGTAACCGGGCATTTTTTAGCACATGCTGATTATATAAAGGAGCAGAAATGAATTTCGACAAAGAGCTCGATGCGCGCGGCCTGAACTGCCCCCTGCCCATCCTGCGTGCCAAGAAGACCCTGGGTGAACTGAGTGCCGGCCAGACTCTGAAAATCATTGCTACCGATCCGGGTTCGGTCAAGGACTTCGCCGCCTTTGCCAAGCAAACCGGTAACGAGCTCCTGTCCACTGCCGAAGCGGGTGGCGAATACACCTTCTTCATCAAGAAGAAGTAATACATCACGATAGCCGTGACCGGAGTCACGGCTAATCCAAGGTGGGAGAGACAATGGATCAAAAAAAATTGGCGATCATCGCCACCAAAGGCACGCTGGACTGGGCCTATCCGCCCTTCATCCTGGCCTCTACCGCGGCAGCGCTGGGCTATGAAACCCAGATATTCTTCACCTTCTACGGCCTGCAAATGGTCCGCAAGGATCTCAGCGGCCTGAAGGTCAGTCCCCTCGGCAATCCGGGCATGCCCATGAAAATGCCGTTCGGACCCAAGTGGTTCCGCGGCATCAACTGGAACATCCCCAATGCCGTTCAGGGCATCGTGCCCGGTTTCGAGTCGCTGGCCACGGTCCTGATGAAGCAAACCATCAAGAACAACGGTGTGGCCACCATTCCTGAGCTGCGCGAGCTGTGCCAGGAGGCGGAAGTCAAATTCATCGCCTGCCAGATGACGGTCGAACTGTTCGGCTTCAGCCACAGCGACTTCATCGACGGCCTGGAGTACGGTGGCGCCGCCACCTTCTTCGAGTTCGCCGGCGAATCCGATATCTGTCTGTTCATTTGAGCCTCAACACTCAGCAAAAAGGCCGCCTTTGGGCGGCCTTTTTGCTTTAGGGGCCAAGGTTCGTGGTGCCCGACTGATTTACTCAGGTGTTTGTTGCTCAGTTGCCAAAACCCAAAACCGGGGTCATCAAACCGCAAAAATGCCTTGCCCGGACTAAGTACCTTCCGATAGGATTTACGTACTTTCCGATTGGTACATGCGAACTAAATCGGTGGTGGCTGGGGTAACCCGGCAATAACCTGATCAATAGCCCATTTTTCGTGGAGGAGACCACTCAAATGCAAGTCAAGAAGCTCACATACGCCCTCGCTGCCGCCGGTCTGGCTGTTTCTGGTGGTGCGCTGGCCACCAACGGCATGAACATGGAAGGCTACGGCCCGATCGCCACCAGTATGGGTGGTGCCTCCATGGCCTATGACAACGGCACGGCCGCCATGATGAACAACCCGGCTACCCTTGGCCTGGCGAGTGACGGCAGCCGTTTCGATTTGGCCTTGGGTGCGCTGGGGCCGGATATCGAGTCCACCAATTCGCTCGGTAGCGCCGATTCGCAAATCACGCTGGCCCTCATGCCGGCTATGGGTTACACGAAGAAGTCGGGCAAGCTGGCCTACGGCGTCGGTGTCTTCGCCGAGGGCGGTATGGGTGCCGAGTACAAGGCCGGTTCCACGATGGATATCACGGAGAACTCGACTAGCTTTACCGGCGCCGCGACCACGGGCGGGCAAAAGCAGCGCTCCGAACTGGGTGTCGGCCGTGTGCTCTTCCCCCTTGCCTACAACGTAAACGACCAGCTCACCATCGGTGGTTCCGTTGACTTCGTCTGGGGCGGTCTGGACATCCTCTGGTCGCAGGATACGGAAAACTTCTTCGGCTCTGTCGATACCAATAAGGTCTCGGCTGCCACGGTCGCTATTCTAGGCGGTTTTAATCTGACGCCCCGGAATCGGCGCGGCTCTGTTAGCGGCAACCTGATCGACAACTTTTTTGCGGCTTTCAATGCTGGTAACTTCACTGATTTCCATTGGGGTACCTTCGCCTTCAGCAATGCTGGCAAGGCAAATCAACAGACCCTCGGTTATGGCGGTGCGGCCAAGCTGGGCATGACCTACAAGGTGAATGACAAGCTGACTCTCGGTGCAACCTACCACACCAAAACCAAGATGTCGGACTTCGAGGGCGATGCCGTCATGTCCTTCAAGGTCGCTGGCCCTGCTTGCGGTGGCGGTACTTGCGTGATCCCGGTCGAATCCGAGGTCAAGGTCGTCGATTTCCAATGGCCGGCCACCTACGGCCTGGGCCTGTCCTATCAAGCCTCCGACCGATTGCAAGTCGTCGCGGACTACAAGCGCCTCAACTGGTCCGACGTGATGAAGAACTTCCACATGGTCTTCACTGCCAACGCTACCCAAAGCAATGCGGCGGCGGCTGGTTTTGCCAACACCGTGCTGGACTATGTCTACTTTCAGAACTGGGACGACCAGAACGTCTACAACATCGGTGTGGGCTACAAGTTCAGCGACAAGCTGACCTTGCGTGCCGGCTATAACTATGCGAGCAACCCTGTGCCCAGCAGCACGGTGAGCTTCCTGTTCCCCGCCACGATCGAGCAGCACCTTACCCTGGGCTTCGGTTATGCCTTCAGCAAGGCCTCCAACCTCGACTTCTCCTTCACCTATGGCCGCGGCGATAAGATCACCGAGAGCGTGGTTGAGGCCCTGGACGGTGCAGGTGCGGCTGGTGCCACCAATAGCCGGCCGATCACGATCGAGCATACCCAGACCAACGCCCAGATCATGTACAGCTACAAGTTCTAAGCTGAGCAATTCCGCTTGAAGGGTTGCGGGCTTCGGCCCGCAACCCTTTTTTCTTGGCTTGCACATCCGCAGACACGCTTCACTTGGCGATTCAAACTAAATCCGCCAACCCTGGATATCAGGATACCTCTGTCCTATATATAAACATATTAAAACTTTCTTACTAACTACCAACCCGCTCACGAGGAGACTGATATGTACTTGAAATGCCTGCCGGCGGCTGCGCTGGCTGCCGGCATAGCGCTGCCCGGCTTTGCTTTGGCCACCAACGGCATGATCATGGAAGGCTATGGCCCTGTCGCCACTGCCATGGGCGGTGCCGCGATGGCTTATGACAACGGCACGGCGGCCATGGCGAACAATCCGGCCACGATGGGCCAGATGACCGAGGGCAGCCGCCTGGATGTCGCCCTCGGCTTCATCGGTCCGAATGTCTCGGCGCCCGGTTCGTTCGGTGATTCGAAGGCCGATGCCTTCTATATGCCGGCCTTCGGCTATACCAACAAGCGCGGCTCTTTGAGCTATGGCATTGGCATCTATGCCCAGGGCGGCATGGGCACCGAGTATGCGAGTGGCGACATGTCCCAAGTCGGCGTCGGCCGGGTGATCCTGCCATTGGCTTATAACGTGACCGATCGCCTCAGCGTGGGTGGCAGCGTGGACATCGTCTGGGCCGGCATGGACATCGTGGCCGATCTGGATGGCAATCCGGCCACCAAGGAAATCGACTTCAAGGATGGCAGCGACTATACCGGTGCCGCAAAAGGCTACGGTCTGGCCATGAAACTGGGCTTCACCTACAAGGTGAATGAGCAGTTCAGCTTGGGCGGCGTCTATGAGACCGCCGGCAACCTGGGCAGCCTGGAAGACGGCGGCTGGAAGGTGAAAGGATTCGACATGCCGCCCATCGTCGCCGTCGGTGCGGCCTGGCGGCCGAGCGACAAGCTGCTGCTGGTGGCCGACCTGAAGGACGTGATGTGGAACAGCAGCATGAATACCGTCACTATCCTGAATAATGGCGTGGTGGTGGCCCCTTTCGTGCAGAACTGGGACGATCAGATCGTTGTCTCGATCGGTGCGGCGTACAAGTTCACGGATGCCGTGACCGGCCGTATCGGCTACAACCACGCCGACAATCCCATTCCCAGCCAGAACATGAATTATCTCTGGCCGGCCACCGTGGAAGACCACTACACTTTCGGCCTGGGCTATGCCTTCGACAAGGCCTCCGAGGTGAATTTCTCGCTGTCCTATGTGCCTGAGGTCTCGCAGACTGGCACCGGGGCAGCGCCGCCGGCCGGCAACGGCGGCATTCAGGTCACGCACAGCCAGACCAACTGGCAGTTGATGTACAGCAAGAAGTTCTAAGGGACATTCAGCGAGCATGAAACGGGGGCTGCGGCCCCCGTTTTTTTGTTGCTCAGGCCTGTCCGCGTCGCTGCGCTCGCAGCAGGAAGCGCGCCGGGTCGATGGCGTCGATCAGATCATTTTCCAAAGGCATCGGGTCGCCGGCGATCTGTGCGGCCAGCAGCTCCGCGGCCAGGGCATGCCAGACCAGGCCGCGCGAACCCAGGCCCAGCAGGCCATAGAGGCCGGCTAAGCGCGGTACGTCGATCAGGCGGGCCTTGTGTGGATCAAGCCTTGCTGTGGGGTCGGGCAGGGCGCCGACCAGGGGCAGCCGGTCCGGTGCCACGGCGCGCAGGCCGACACGACCGCCGAGTGTCGAGGCGTCGATGCCCTGAGTCGAGCCGGGCAGCATCTGCTCCAAGCGGATGAGGTTGCCTGCGCTGCTGGCTGTGCTCAAGGCCGGGTCCTCTTCCAGTTCATACGAAGCCCCGGCGCAATGCCAGCCGTCCAAGGCCGGCGTGGCATAGCCCTCGCGGGTGAGCGCCATCGGCAGGGCCGGTAGCTTGCCCTCGGGTATATGGCTGACCTGGCCGCGGATGCGTCGGATCGGCAGGTAGGTTTTCCACCCCTCACCCCAACCTGTCGGCCCCTCACCTCTGCCCTCTCCCCCAAGGGGAGAGGGGGCCATGTCGGGGGGGGGAGGGAGGCGTACGGCACCGGCGCCGCTGGCCAGGATGACGACCGGAGCCTGGGCGATGAACTCGCCTTGCGCATCGAGCACACGCCAGCCGGTGTCGGTTCGCTCCAGCGAGAGCGCCTCGCGGATAAACAGTCGCTCGATCCGTTCCGGAAAGCGCTGAAGATAGGCCCGGCAGAGGCTGGGCGGGTTGGCATGGCCGCCCTGCGGGAACAGCCAGGCGCCGAGCGAGACCGGCCAATGCAGTAACTCACTGGCCTCGGCGGCATCGAGCCAGCGGGCGAAGTCGGCAGGAAATTGGCGTGCGGCAATGATCTCGCGTTGCAGCGCTTCATGTTGCGGGTCGCGGGCGATGTGCAGCACGCCTTGTGGGAACCAGCGCAGCGGCAGGCCCTCGGCTTGCAGGCTGCGCCAATGGTTGAGGGCGAACAGGAAACAGGCGCGCGACAGGCGGGAGGCGATATTGTCGTCGAGCGACAGCATCGGCCGCACGATGCCGGCCAGATTGCCCGAGGCCTCCTGGGCCGGTTCGGCATGGCGCTCGATCAGGCTGACCCGCCAGCCGCGGGCGGCCAGGCGTTCGCTGATCGCGCTGCCGGCCAGGCCGGCGCCGATGACGATGGCCCTTTGTTCCCCTCTCCCGGGGGGAGAGGGATTAAATTCAGTGTTCTGATTTTCGGCGACGGCGGCATCCTGGTGCGTGGCCACGAAATGACCGACAAGCATTTCCCGTTTGCGGGCGAACCCCGGCCGCTTCTCTGGCATAAAACCGGCGCTGTTCAGACCGGTGCGAACGGCTGCAGCGACGGTGTAGGTGGCGAGGGTGGCACCCGGTTTGCTCAAGCGGGCCAGTGCCTTGAAAACGGGTGCGCACCAGAGGTCCGGGTTCTTGTCCGGCGCGAAGCCGTCGAGGTAGATGGCATCGGCCTGCGCATCCAGCTTGCGCAACTGCACTTGGGCATCGCCGAACAACAGGGTGAGGCAGACGGCACCGCCTTCGAGATAGAGCCGGTGAAAGCCCGGCACCAGGGTTGGCCACTGGGCGAGCAGGGCCTGCGACAGGGGAGCGAACTCGGGCCACCGTTGATGCAGTGCAGCAAGATCGGCGGCGCTGAACGGATGCTTCTCGACCGAGAGGTAATCGAGCCGGGCCGGTCGCTGCGGGTCTTCGCGCCAGGCGGCCCAGGTGGCCAGGAAATTCAGGCCGAGGCCGAAGCCGGTCTCCAGGATGGTGAAGCGTGCTTGCCGCTGCCAGCGCTGCGGCAGCGCATTGCCGGCGAGAAAGACATGCCGGGCCTGGCCCAGGCCGCCGTCGGTCGAATGGTAGATATCGTCGAATTGTGGAGAGTAGGGCGTGCCGTTGGCGGCGAAGGCCAGTTGGGCGGGGGCGAGCGGGGCGTTGGCGGGCATGGCGGCATTTTAACTAAGCCGGGGTATTCGGTTGGATCGCTGCACATTCCGATGGGACTCATGATGCCCTAGCTCTCCCCCTCCCCAACCCTCCCCCGCTTGCGGAGGAG
>JACAEC010000158.1 GCA_013389055.1 Hydrogenophilaceae bacterium | reverse complement strand
GCGCCGGGGCGAGATGCCCGAGGTGATCCTGAACAATCTGTACAAGCAGACCCAGATGCAGGACACCTTCGGCATGAACATGGTGGCCTTGGTCGACGGTCAGCCACGGCTGCTGAATATCAAGCAGTTCCTCGAGGCCTTCCTGCGCCACCGGCGCGAGGTGGTCACCCGCCGCACCCAGTTCGAGTTGAAGAAGGCCCGCGAGCGCGGCCACATCCTGGAAGGCCTGGCCGTCGCCCTGGCCAACGTCGACGAGATCATCGCCCTGATCAAGGCCTCGCCCACCCCGGCCGAGGCCAAGGTCGGCTTGATGGGCAAGGCCTGGCGCTCGGCCCTGGTCGAGGAGATGCTGTCCCGCGCCACCGGCGAGCTGTACAAGCCGGCCGGCCTCGGCGCCGAGTTCGGCCTGCACAAGAAGGGCTACTTCCTGTCCGAGGCCCAGGCCCAGGCCATCCTGGAACTGCGCCTGCAGCGCCTGACCGGCCTGGAGCAGGACAAGATCGTCGGCGAATACAAGGAGGTGATGACCCGCATTGCCGACCTGCTCGACATCTTGGACAAGCCCGAGCGGGTCACCCAGATCATCGGCGACGAACTCACCGACATCAAGAACGCCTTCGGCGACAAGCGCCGCAGCGAGATCGTCACCGACGCCCGCGAGATGTCGCTGGAAGACCTGATCGCGCCCGAGGACGTGGTGGTCACCTTGTCCCACACCGGCTACATCAAGGCCCAGCCGCTCGACGAATATCGCACCCAGAAGCGCGGTGGCCGCGGCAAGCAGGCGACCACGACCAAGGAAGAGGACTTCATCGAGAAGCTCTTCATCGCCAACACTCACGACTACATCCTCTGCTTCACCAACCGCGGCCGGATGTTTTGGCTCAAGGTCTACGAGGTGCCGCAGGGCAGCCGCATCGCGCGCGGCAAGCCCATCGTCAACCTGCTCAAGATGGAGCCGGGCGAGGTGGTCAACGCCATCCTGCCGGTCAAGGAGTTCGACGACCAGCATTTCGTGTTCATGGCCACCGCCAACGGCACGGTGAAGAAGACCCCGCTTTCCGATTTCTCGCGTCCGCGCACGGCCGGCATCATCGCGGTCAGCCTGGACGAGGGCGATCACCTGATCGGCGTCGCCATCACCGACGGCAGCCACGACGTCATGCTGTTCACCGACGAAGGCAAGGCCAACCGCTTCGAGGAGACCGATGTCCGTGCCATGGGCCGCGGCGCTCGCGGCGTGCGCGGCATGAAACTGGCCAAGGGCGCCAAGGTCATCTCGCTGCTGGTGGCCGAGAACGAACAGCAGGCCGTGCTCACCGCCACCGAGAACGGCTACGGCAAGCGCACCTCGATCACCGAGTACACCCGCCACAACCGCGGCGGCCAGGGCCTGATCGCCATCCAGACCACCGCCCGCAACGGCAAGGTCGTCGCCGCCACCCTGGTCGATCCGGACGACGAGATCATGCTGATCACCACCGGCGGCGTGCTCATCCGCACCCGGGTCAAGGAGATCCGCGAACTCGGTCGCTCCACCCAAGGTGTCACCCTGATCAATCTGGGCGAGGGCGAAAAGCTCTCCGGCCTGCAGCGGGTGTTGGAGTCGGACGAGGACGAGTGAGCCTCAGTCCGGGCGATCCAAAAAGCAAAAGGGGCGACCAGATGGTCGCCCCTTTTGCTTGGTAAGGTGAGGTGCTTACTCGGCTTCTTTGCTCGGCGCCTGAGCAGCTTGGCTGCCGGGCAGGGCCAGGTTGATCTGCTTGGACGGCGAGACGGTGGAGATGGCGTGCTTGAAGATCGCCTGTACCGCCTGATCATGGCCGCGCAGCAGGACCATGTATTGGTCGAAGGATTCGATGCGGCCAACCAGCTTGATGCCGTTGACCAGGAAGACCGAAACCGTGACGTGTTCTTTGCGCAGGGTGTTGAGGAAGAGGTCCTGCAGATTGTGTCGTTCTTTATCGCTCATGTTATTTTTGTGAAAAGTCGGGCCTGAAAAGAGCTTGCATCATAGCATAGGGCCTGTCGGGCGCTTGCAATAATTGCGCTTGGCCCCACATAGCTCACGATCACTGGGACATACGCAACATTATGAAATATAAGGACTATTACAAGATTCTCGGGGTGGGGCGCGAGGCCTCGACCGAGGAGATCAAAAAGGCCTATCGCAAGCTGGCCCGCAAGTATCACCCGGACGTATCCAAGGAGCCGGAGGCCGAGGAGCGCTTCAAGGAGGTGAACGAGGCCAACGATGTCCTGAGCGACCCGGAGAAGCGCGCGGCCTACGATCAGCTGGGTTCCTACCAGAGCGGCCAGGAGTTCCGGCCGCCCCCCGGCTGGGGCGGTGGTTTCGCCGGCGCCGACATGGGCGGCATGGATTTTGGCGACTTGTTCGCGCAGATGTTCGGCGGCATGGGGGGTATGCACGACGGCCGCGGTTTCGGCGGCACGCGTGGCTTCCAGGGCGCAGCCAAGGGGCGGGACGTCGAGGCCAGCATCAAGATCAGCCTGGAAGATGCCTTTCACGGCTGCGAGCGCAGCCTGAACCTGACGGCCCCCGGTCAGGCGGGGCGGACGGTGAAGGTGCGCATCCCGGCCGGCGCCCTGCCGGGTATGCGCTTACGGGTACCGGGCAAGGGTGGCCACAGCCCGCACGGGCCGGCCGGCGATCTTTACTTGAATATCGAGATCGCCCCGCACAGCCTGTACCGGCTGGAGGACAAGGACATTGTGCTGGAGACGCCGATCGCCCCCTGGGAGGCGGCCCTGGGTACCAGCATCACCGTGCCGACCTTGACTGGTTCGGTGCGGTTGAAAGTGCCGGCCGGCGCGCGCAGCGGGCAGAAATTGAGACTGACCGGCAAGGGCATGCCGAGCGCGAAAGGGGCGGGGAATTTCTACGTGCTCTTGCAGATCGTGCTGCCGAGCGAGTTAAGCGAAGAAGAGAAGAAGCTCTACGAGCAGTTGCAGGCGCTGTCGGGTTTCGACCCGCGCCCGCAGTTTCCCAAGGACTGAGCCTCGGGAGCTGCGGGCAGCTTGAAGCTTACTCGACCTTGGCTGCGGCGCGCAGTTCGGCCAGGTACTTGCGGACCTGGATCTGCTGCAGTTGGGTGGCGATGCGGGGCTTGAGCTGTTCGTATTCGGGGAACTTCATCTCCCGCACGTCGTCGAGGCGGATGATGTGCCAGCCGTACTGGGTTTGCACCGGGGCCTTGCTGGTTTCACCTTTCTTCAGCTTGACCATGGCCTCGCTGAAGTCGGGGACCAGGTTGGTCGGGGCCAGCCAGCCCAGATCGCCGCCGCTCTTCCCGGAACCGTCTTTGGAATACTTCCTGGCCAGGTCTTCGAATTTGGCCTTCTTGGCGAGCTTGGCCAGGATGTCCTTGGCCTCGGCCTCGGTCGGCACGATGATGTGGCGGGGATGATATTCCTTGCTGCCGGCAGCGGCCTTGACCCGATCGTATTCCGCCTTCATCTCATCTTCCTTGATCGGGTTGCCCTTCAGGTAGTCCTCCAGCAGCATGCGGCCGAGGATGTCCTTACGGTTGAGCTCGATGGTGGCGGCGACCTGGGGGCGCTTGTCGATGCCTTTCTTGACCGCTTCCTGGGCGAGAATCTCCATGGACACCAGCATTTCGCGGATGGCGTTCTCGTTCAGGGTCTCCGGGGCCTGGCCGCGGGAGATGCGGTCCTGGCGCAGCAGTTCGGCCTGCGCAGCAGGTAGCGCGACGCCATTGACGATGACGGCCGGCTTGTCGTCCGCTTTCGCATCGGCGGCCGATGCACCATGCGGCAGGGCCAGGGCAGCGGCCAGGGTCAGGGTGGTGATGAGCTTGCTATGCATGTTTCGTGTTCCCTCTGTAGTAAGTGTCAGAACTCTTCTGGTGTGAAGGCGGTGATGCTCAGGGCGTGGATACGCTTGCCCATCAGGTCACCCAATGCCTGATAGACCACGCGGTGGCGGGCCACCGAATTGAGTCCGGCAAACTGCGGCGATACGATGGTCATCCGATAATGGCCACCACCGCCCTTGGCACCTTCGTGCCCGGCATGCTGGGCGCTTTCGTCTTCGATTTCGAGTGACTCCGGGGCCAGGCCGGCGAGGCGCTCGCGCATGAGTTCGATCAGCTCGCTCATCAGGGCAGCACGCGCTTGAAGGGTTTCACCGTCACTTTGGCGTAGACGCCGGCGGCGATATAGGGGTCGGCATTGGCCCAGGTTTGCGCGGCATCGAGGCTGGCGAACTCGGCCACGATCAGGCTGCCGGAAAAGCCGGCCGGGCCGGGGTCGTTGCTGTCGATGGCGGGGAAGGGGCCGGCCAGCACCAGGCGGCCTTCGTTTTTCAGGGTCTCCAGCCGGGCGAGGTGGGCGGGGCGGGCGGCCAGGCGCTTGTCCAGGCTGTCGGCGACATCCTCGCCGACGATGGCATAGAGCCGGTTCATGGGTTTTCCTTGAGGTGGCGGGCGAGATAGGCGCTCTGGCCCAGGATGAACAGGACCATCAGGCCGAGCGAGCCGAACAGCTTGAAGTTCACCCAGGCATCGGTCGAATAGTTGAAGGCGACGAACAGGTTGGCGCCGCCCATGAAGGCGAAGAAGCCGGCCCAGGCCTGGTTCAGCCGGCTCCAGGCGAGTTCCGGCAGGGTCAACTGCTTTTCCATCATCAAACGGATCAGGTTGCGCTCGAACAGCAGCGGCGCCAGCAGCAGGGCGGAGGCGAACAGCCAGTAGAGCACGGTTGGTTTCCACTTGATGAAGGCCTCGTCCTGCAGCCACAGGGTGGCGCCGCCGAATACCACGATCAGCGCCAGGCTGACCCAGAGCATGGTGTCGACCTTGCGGTGCTTGGCCCAGACCCAGGCGATTTGGCCGAAGGTGGCGACGATGGCGACCAGGGTGGCGAGCAGCACGCCGGGCTTGTCCGCCCCGTTCAGGTGCAGGCCGAGGCTGCTCATCAAGGCCGTGGCTTGGTCCGGGTTGGCCTCGCCCCATTTGAAGGCGACGAAAAACAGGATGATGGGGAACAGATCGAAGAGGAATTTCACAGTTTTGTCATTGTGGGCGCTGGATGGCGCCGGCTTTCATGGTTGGAAGTCGAGCATTTTGCTATGATTTGCCGCTGATTCTCAAGCGCGTTTACATGTCGCCCTACGACCTTCATTGCCACTCCAAAGTTTCCGACGGCACCTTATCTCCCCGTGAACTGGTTCTGCGCGCCCATGAGCAGGGCGTCAAGGTCCTGGCCCTGACCGACCACGACGACATGCGCGGCCTGGCCGAGGCGCGCGTAGCTGCACAAGAGTGCGGCATCGAGTTGATCAGCGGGGTCGAGGTCTCGGTCACCTGGGGTGGCAACACCGTGCACATCGTCGGCCTGCAAGTCGATCCCGCGCATGAACAGATTGTCGCCGGCCTCCAGCGCAACCGCGCCGGACGCGCCGAACGAGCGCAAAAGATCGCCGAGGCCCTGGCCAAGTTGGGCATCGCCGGCGCCCTGGAAGGCGCTTATGCCTTCGCCGAGAACAAGGAACTGATTGGCCGTTCGCACTTCGCCCGCTTCCTGGTCGACAAGGGCCATGTCAGGAACATCAAGGCCGTGTTCAAGAAATACCTGGTCAAAGGCAAGCCCGGCTATGTCCATCACGAATGGGCCAGCCTACCCGAGGCGGTCGAGTGGATCCGTCAGGCCGGCGGCATGGCGGTGCTAGCCCACCCCGGCCGCTACCTGATGGGCAAGGACAAGCGGCATCTGCTGTTCGAGGAATTCAAGGCGGCCGGCGGCGCGGCGGTCGAGGTGGTCTGCGGCAGCCACACCCCGGACCAGATACCGGTCTATGCCGACTTGGCCCAGGAGTTCGGACTTTACGCCTCGGTCGGTTCCGACTTTCACGCCCCGGGCGAGAACAATCGCGAACTGGGTAAGCTGCCCCCCTTGCCGGAGCGTTGCCGCCCGGTCTGGTCTGCCTGGTAGTCAGTCATGGCCCAGTTTTTTTCCGTCCATCCGGACAATCCTCAGCCGCGCCTGATCCGCGAGGCGGTCAAGATCCTCAAGGAAGGCGGCGTCGTGGTCTATCCGACCGATTCCTGCTATGCCCTGGGCTGCATGCTCGGCAACAAGCAGGGCATGGAACGCATCCGCACCATCCGCGAGGTCGATGACCGGCACCATTTCACCCTGGTCTGCCGCGATCTGTCGGAGATCGCCCATTACGCCCGGGTCGACAACCGGCAATACCGTCTGCTCAAGGGCATCACCCCCGGCGGTTATACTTTCATCCTCGAAGCCAGCAAGGAAGTGCCCAAGCGCCTGCTGCACGCCAAACGCAGCACCATCGGCCTGCGGGTGCCGGAGCACCCGGTGGTGGCGGCCTTGCTGGAGGAACTGGCCGAGCCGATCCTGTCGATGACCCTGGCCCTGCCGGGCGACGCCTACCCGCTCAACGACCCGGAAGAGATTCGCGAGCGGCTGGGCAAGCAGGTAGACCTGATCCTCGATGCCGGCTTCTGCGGCATCGAGCCGACCACGGTGATCGATCTCACCGGCGACGGCGCCGAACTGATCCGGCAGGGCAAGGGCGACGTCAGCCGGCTCGGTCTGTAATAGGAAACAAATGGAACTCAACACCATCCAGAAAATCGCCATCTTCGCCCTGCCGGTGATCTTCGCCATCACCTTGCACGAGGCGGCCCACGGCTATGTGGCTCGGATGTTCGGCGACCGCACCGCGGAGATGATGGGGCGGATCAGCCTGAACCCGCTACGGCACATCGATCCGATCGGGACCATCCTGGTGCCGGCCATCACCATCTTCCTCGGCGGCATCCTGTTCGGCTGGGCCAAGCCGGTGCCGGTGAATTTCGGCAACCTGCGCCACCCCAAACGCGACATGCTCTGGGTGGCGGCGGCCGGGCCCGGCGCCAACCTGGTCATGGCCCTGTTCTGGGCGGCCATGGTCAAGTTCGCCCACCTCATTGTCGGCAGCGATTACGCCCAGCCCCTGGCCCTGATGGGCATGGCCGGGGTGTCGATCAATGCCATCCTGGCGGCGCTCAATCTGCTGCCGATTCCGCCCTTGGACGGCGGCCGCATCGCGGTGAGCCTGCTGCCGCCGCGGGCGGCCTATGCCTTGTCGCGGGTCGAGCCCTATGGCCTGTTTATCCTGCTCGCCCTGCTGTTTACCGGCCTGCTCGGTGCCTTGATCGGGCCCTTGTATGAGTTGGTCCAGACGATGGCGCTGGGCCTGTTTGGTCTTAATTTCTGAGATGAGAACGAACCACCATGTACGCTGATCGCGTCCTCTCCGGCATGCGTCCCACCGGCAGCCTGCACCTCGGCCATTACCACGGCGTGCTCAAGAACTGGCTGAAGCTGCAGCATGAGTATGAGTGCCTATTCTTCGTCGCCGATTGGCATGCCCTGACCACCCATTACGACAACCCGCAATCGTTGGAAGAGCACACCTGGCAGATGGTGATCGACTGGCTGGCCGCCGGGGTCGACCCCAACCGGGCGACGTTGTTCATCCAGTCGCAGGTGATCGAGCACGCCGAACTGCACCTGCTGCTGTCGATGATGACGCCGCTGGGCTGGCTGGAGCGGGTGCCGACCTACAAGGACCAGCAGGAAAAGCTGTCCGACAAGGATTTGTCGACCTACGGCTTTCTCGGTTATCCGCTGCTGCAATCGGCCGACATCCTGATCTATCGCGCCAACCGGGTGCCGGTGGGCGAGGACCAGGTGCCGCACATCGAGTTCTCCCGCGAGATCGCCCGCCGCTTCAACCACCTTTATGGCAAGGAGCCGGGCTACGAGGAGAAGGCCGAGGCTGCGGTGAAGAAGCTGGGCGGCAAGAAGGCCAAGCTCTATACGGAATTGCGCAACCGCTATCAGGAACAGGGCGACGAAGAGGCCCTGGAGTCGGCTCGGGCCATCCTGGGCGAGGCGCAGAACCTCAGCCTGGGCGACAAGGAGCGGCTGTACGGCCACCTGGAAGGCGGCGGCAAGATGATCCTGACCGAGCCGGAGGCCCTGCTGACCGAGGCCTCGAAGATGCCGGGCCTGGATGGACAGAAGATGTCCAAGTCCTACCACAACACCATCGCCCTGCGCGAAGACCCGGAGGCGGTGAGCAAGAAGATCCGCACCATGCCGACCGACCCCGCCCGGGTTAGGCGCACCGACGTCGGCGAGCCGGAGCGTTGCCCGGTCTGGCAGTTCCATCAGGTCTATTCCAACGACGAGGTCAAGGCTTGGGTGCGCAAAGGCTGCACCTCGGCCGGCATCGGCTGCATCGAGTGCAAACAGCCGGTGATCGAGGCGGTGCTGCGCGAACTGGCGCCGATCCAGGAACGCGCCCGCGCCTATACCGAGGAGCCGGACCTGGTGCGCAACATCATTGCCGACGGCTGCGAGAAGGCCCGCGACCTGGCGCGCGAGACCATGCGCGACGTGCGCGAGGCCATGGGCCTCAATTACGGCTAAGGGCCTGGTTGCCTTGGGTATCCCTTGGCCCGCTTCCCGGGCCTGTCGCCGCTGGGAAAAATCGCCTATCTGATTGATTCGTAATAAATAATTCATCTAGCCAAAAACCGGGTAAGATGGAGGCCAATCCTGCTGATCCATGGCCGCCAGGCCATCTGAAACCGAATAAAAACCCACACCGCCGCACCCGCGCGGATGAACGAGATGACCGACACCGAGACTGTCGCCGAGGCCCCTGAGGCCCCCGAAGCCGTTGCTGCCCCGGCCGAAGCCGGGGCGCATGCCATTGCCCGCGTGCTCGGCCAGCCGTGGCTGGAACTGCCGCAGGACCTGTACATCCCGCCGGATGCGCTGGAGGTCATCCTCGACGCCTTCGAAGGGCCGCTCGACCTGCTCTTGTGGCTGATCCGGCGCAACAACATCGACGTGCTCGACATCCCCATGGCCGAGCTGACCCGGCAGTACATCGACTACATCGAGGCCATGCGCCGCACCCGCCTGGACATGGCGGCGGAATACCTGGTGATGGCGGCGATGCTGATCGAGATCAAGTCGCGCATGCTGTTGCCGCGGCCGGAGAAGCTGGTGGAGGGCGAGGAGCTCGACCCCCGCGCCGAACTGGTCCGCCGCCTGCTGGAATACGAGCAGATGAAGAAGGCGGCGCACAACCTGAATGCTGCGCCCCAGATCGGCCGCGACTTCATGCCGGTCAACGTCTGGGTCGAGAAGCTGGCGGTCAAGCGGCTGCCTGGGGTCAATCAGGATGACCTGCTCAATGCCTGGCGGGACATCCTGAAGCGGGCCTCCCGCCACAAGCACCACCGTATCGGCCGCCAGGAGCTGTCGGTGCGCGAGCACATGAGCCGCATCCTCAAGCTCTTGCAGGAAAAGAGCTTCGCCCTGTTTACCGACCTGTTTTCACCCGAGGCCGGCCGCCCGGAACTGGTTGTCACCTTCCTCGCCCTGCTCGAACTCACCCGTGAGCGCCTGATCGAGCTCGTCCAGAACGAACCTTTCGCACCGATCCATGCAAGACTTGCCTACACCCCAACCGAACAATGAAGCCCACGAGGGCGATCCGAACGCCGAGGCCGTGATGGAGTTAGTCGTCACCGAGCCGGCACACGCCACCGAGCCGCCATCGCCCGAGGCATCAGCCGGGCAGGCGCTATCCGAAGACGAGACCATTCCGGGCATCAACAGCCTGGACGACATCAAGCGCGTGCTCGAGGCCGTGCTGCTGGCTAGCGCCGGGCCCCTGACCCTGGCCGAGTTGAAGAAGGCGTTCACGGTGGAGTTGACCAGCGACTTCGTCCGCCGCGCGCTGGAATCCTTGCAGGAGGATTGGCAGGGCCGGGGCGTGGAACTGGTCAGCGTCGCCGAGGGCTGGCGTTTCCAGACCCGGACCGAGATCCAGGAACACCTCGACCGGCTCAACCCGGAGAAGCCGCCCAAATATTCCCGTGCCGTGCTGGAGACCCTGGCCATCATCGTCTACCGCCAGCCGGTCACCCGGGGCGACATCGAAGAAATCCGCGGCGTCGCGGTGAGCAGTCAGATCATCAAGGTCTTGGAAGAGCGCGGCTGGATCGAATCGGTCGGCCACAAGGACGTGCCCGGTCGGCCTGCGCTGTATGCCACGACCAAGCGCTTCCTCAGCGATCTCGGCCTGCGCTCGTTGGCGGAACTGCCGCCCCTGCCCGAGGTGGCGCGCGACCTGTTCGAGGATGTGCCGCTCGATATCGAAGCCGAAGGGGTCGATGTCCTGGCCGAAGCGGCCGAGACCGAGCTCGATGCCGGGGCGATGGCCCAGGTCATCGAGCCGCAAGAGCCGGGACTGAGCGCGCCGGACGCCCAGCATGCCTAGGCCGCCTTATCCCAATCGGGGCAATGCCGCCCCCAGACGGCAGCAGATCGAACAGCCCAGCAGCGAGAAGCTGCACAAGATGCTGGCCGCGGCCGGTCTTGGTTCCCGCCGCGACATGGAGATGCTGATCGCCACCGGCCGGGTCTCGGTCAATGGCCAGCCGGTGCAGGTGGGCGACCGGGTCAGCCCCAACGATGTGATCCGGGTCGACGGCAAGGTGGTGCGCTTGCCTTGGGAGGCGGCCAATCAGCCGCGCATCCTGATCTACCACAAGCCGGAGGGTGAGATCGTCTCGCGCGACGACCCGCAGGGCCGGGCCAGCGTGTTCGACCAACTGCCCAAGCTCAGGGGTGAGCGCTGGATCGCCGTCGGCCGTCTCGACTACAACACCGAAGGCCTGCTGATCTTCACCACCAACGGTGAACTGGCCAATCGCCTGATGCATCCTCGCTTCGACATCGAGCGGGAATATGCCGTGCGCGTGCTCGGCGACGAGCTGAGCCAGCAGCAGATGCAGGCGCTCAAGCAGGGCGTCCAGTTGGAAGACGGTCTGGCGCGGGTGGAGAGCATCAGCGTCAGCGGCGGCGAGGGTGCCAACAAGTGGTACCGCCTGGTGATCAAGGAAGGCCGCAACCGCGAGGTGCGTCGCCTATTCGAGGCGCTGGACCTGACAGTGAGCCGCTTGATCCGGGTGCGCTTCGGGCCGATCAGCCTGCCGCCCAGGCTCAAGCGCGGCCAACGTCTGGAGCTGTCGGCCGAAGAGGTGGCCAAGGTCTTGAGTTGGAACGGCAAGGCGGCCAGTTCGGTCGTGGCCAAGGGCTCGGTCGAACGCAAGCCGCAGCAGCAGCACAAACCGGGCCAGAAGCCAAAGCCCGACTCGAAACCGGCCGAGGAGGCCGGCAAGTCGGTGCATCCGTATCGCCGCCGGCTGGCCTCGCGCGGCGCCAAACAGCCTTGAGCTGCTGAGGCCGTCAGGCCTCAGCCGGGCTCCTCAGCCTTTCTTCTTGTTGACCAACTGCTCGATGATGCGGGCAGCGACATCCTTCGAACCCAAACCGAAGGCGATGGCGAAGGCCAGGCCGACAGCGCCGAAGGCGATGATGAAGGCGGCGGTCAGCAGTTCGTTGGCGATCTGCAACTGCTCCATGGCGATGAAGAAGACGAACACCAGCATCGCGTATTCGGAGAAGGTGGAGACCGTCAGCGCGCCGGAGAAGCCGACGTTGTTGAGCCAGGCGAACACCAGCCGGTTGATGAAGCGGGCCAGGATGGTGCCGAACACCAGGACCAGGATGGCGACGATCACGTTGGGGATGTAGAGCACGACCTTGTTGAACAGGTCGGCCACCATCTGCAGGCCCAGGCTGTTGGCGACGGTGACGATCATGACCAGGATGATCAGCCAGTAGACCAGGTTGCCCAGGATGGAAGCGACCGAGACTTCCAGTTCGGCATGCTTGAGGAAAGATTCCAGGCCGGACTTCTCCGTGGCCTTGTCGAAGTGCAGCACCTTGAGCAGGCGCATCACGGCGGAGCGCGCCACCTTGGCCAGCATCCAGCCTAAGAGCAGCAGGATGACCGCCGCGATCAGTTGCGGGACGAAGCGGGCGAACTCGGTCCAGAACGAGGCCAGCGAGGCGACAAAGATATCGATCTGTTGCATGGCGTACTCCATCGTGGTGTCTCCGTGGGGATGATTATAAGGGGAGCTTTACAGCTGCTCCCGGGTCAAGATGAATACCGTGTCCTGGCCGCCTTCGATTTCGGGCCAGAAAAACTCTAGATCGGGAAAGGCCGCCTCCAGGGCGGCGCGATTGTGGCCGATCTCCACGGCCAGCAGGCCGCCCGGGTTCAGGTGTTCGGCAGCCCCTTGCAGGATCAGCCGCACCGCATCCAGGCCGTCGTGGCCGGAACCGAGCGCCATTTCCGGCTCGTGCCGGTATTCGCCCGGCAGCGCGGCCATGGCCGCAGCGTCGACATAGGGCGGGTTGGACACGATCAGGTCGTAGTGGCGGCCGGACAGGTGCTCGAACAGGTCGGATTTCACCAGGTCGATGCGGTCTTCCAGTTGATAGTCGGACACGTTGCGCTGGGCTACTTGCAAGGCATTGTCCGAGAGATCGACGGCATCGATCGCGGCATCGGGGAAGGCCTCGGCCATGAGGATGGCCAGACAGCCGGAACCGGTGCACAGGTCGAGCGCTCGGGTCACCATCTCCGGCTCCACCAGCCAGGGCTGGAACTGTTCCAGGATCAAGGGGGCGAGGAAGGAGCGGGGCACGATGACCCGTTCGTCGACATAGAAGCGATAGCCTTGCAGCCAAGCCTCGTGGGTGAGGTAGGGTGCCGGCATGCGCTGTTCGACCCGACGGTCGAGCAGTTCGGCCAGGCGCCGGGCCTCCTCGGGCAGCAGGCGGGCGTCGAGGAAGGGGTCCAGCCGATCCAGCGGCAAATGCAGAGTGTGCAGGATCAGGTAGGCCGCCTCGTCATAGGCTTCGTGGCTGCCGTGGCCGAAGAACAGCTTGGCCTCGTTGAAGCGCGACACCGCATAGCGCAGCCAGTCGCGCACGGTGATCAACTGGCCGAGCGCATCCTTAAACATTCAGCAGCAACCTTTCCAGGGTGCGCCGATAGATCGCGCTCAAGTTGACCAGTTCGTCGACACCGACGCATTCGTCGATCTTGTGGATGGTCTTGTTGATCGGCCCGAACTCGACCACCTCGCGGCTGATGTCGGCGATGAAGCGGCCGTCCGAGGTGCCGCCGGTAGTGGACAGGGGCGGGGTGAGGCCGACCGTGTCCTGGATCGCTTCGGACAGGGCCTCGACCAATAGCCCGCGCGGGGTCAGGAAGGGCTTGGCGCCGAGCTCCCAGTCCAGTTCGTAGTCCAGGCCGTGCTTGTCGAGGATGGCGTGGACCTTGGCCTGCAGTCCCTCGACGGTGCTGGCGGTGGCGAAGCGGAAGTTGAACACGATGTCGGCGTGGCCCGGAATCACATTGGTGGCGCCGGTGCCGCTGTGCATATTGGAGATCTGCCAGGTGGTGGGCGGGAAGTATTCGTTGCCCTGGTCCCACTCGGTCGCCGCCAGTTCTGCGATGGCCGGGGCGGCCAGATGGATGGGGTTCTTGGCCAGGTGCGGGTAGGCGATGTGGCCTTGCACGCCCTTCACCCGCAACTTGCCGTGCAGCGAGCCGCGCCGGCCGTTCTTGATGGTGTCGCCGAATTCCTCGGCGCAGGTCGGCTCGCCGACGATGCAGTAGTCCAGGCGTTCGTTGCGGGCGGCGAGTTTCTCGACCACCTTGACCGTGCCGTCCACCGCCGGGCCTTCCTCGTCGGAGGTGATCAGCCAGGCGATCGAGCCCTTGTGCTCGGGGTGGGTGGCGACGAAGGCCTCCACCGCGGCGAGGAAGGCGGCGATCGAGCCCTTCATGTCGGCGGCGCCGCGGCCGTAGAGGAAATCGTCGCTCAGGGTGGGCATGAACGGGTCGTAGGACCATTTGTCGAGCGGGCCGGTCGGCACCACGTCGGTGTGGCCGGCGAAGCAGACCACGGGGGCGGCGGTACCGCGCCGGGCCCAAAGATTGGTCACGTCGTTGCAGATGATTTTCTCGATGGTGAAGCCGAGCGGCGCCAACTTGGCGGCGAGCCAGTCCTGGCAGCCGGCATCGTCGGGGGTGAGCGAGCGATGGCTGATCAGTTCACGGGTGTATTCGAAAGCGGCATTGGGCATATAGGCTCATTCCCCGAAGAAGGCGGCGTAGTTGTCTTCGGTGAAGCCCACCTGATATTGGCCGTCGCGGTCGAGAATGGGCCTTTTGATCACGCTGGAATTTTCCTGCATGACGGCTAGGGCCGATTTGGCATCCTTGACCTTGGCCTTGGTCGCATCCGGCAGCTTGCGCCAGGTCGGGCCATTGCGGTTGACCAGGGCCTCCCAACCCATGATGCCCATGAGGGTGGTCAGCAATTGAGCCGGCACGCCCTGTTTCTTGAAGTCGTGGAATTCGTAAGGGATGTCGCGCTCTTCCAGCCAGGTGCGCGCCTTCTTCACCGTGCTGCAGTTGGGGATTCCGTAGAGTTTCATGGCAAACTCGCTGTTATTGAGTCCCGCTATTTTACGCTTCCCATGATTCAGGTCGAAATCGGTTTTCAGGTGCTAGAGGCCGATTGGTCGCGCGACGAGTCGGCCATCGCCCTAGTGCGCAGGCAGGTTTTCATCGAAGAGCAGGCGGTACCCGAGGCCATGGAGTGGGAGACGCAGGATCCGGCCTGTGATTGGTTCGTTGCCAAGGACGGCGGCGGCGCGATCGTCGGCATCGCCCGGCTGACGCCGGATGCCCGCATCGGCCGCATGGCGGTGCTGCCGGGCTGGCGGCGGCGGGGCGTCGGCACTGCGCTACTGCAAGCTGCGCTGGCCAAGGCGCGGCAGAAGGGCCTGCCGCAGGTCAGCCTGCATGCCCAGGTCCATGCGCTGCTGTTCTATGGCCGCTTCGGTTTTCAGGCCCGGGGGCCGGAATTCGAGGAGGCGGGCATACCGCACCGCGAGATGAGTTTGGTTTTGACGGAGTAGACAATGGATTTGCGCATCGGTCACGGTTTCGACGTTCACGCCTTTGCCGAGGGACGAAAGCTCATCCTGGGCGGGGTGGAAATTCCCTATGACAAGGGCTTGGCCGGGCATTCGGACGCAGACGTGCTCCTGCATGCCCTCTGCGACGCGCTGCTCGGGGCAGCCGGCCTGGGCGACATCGGCCGGCATTTCCCGGATACGGCGGCCCAGTACAAGGGCATCGACAGCCGCCTGTTGCTGCGACACGTGATGGGCCTGCTGCGGGATCGTGGCTGGCGCGTCGGCAACGTCGACGCCACCATCATCGCCCAGGCGCCGAAGATGGCGCCGCACATCCCGGCCATGCAGGCCCATATCGCCAGCGATCTCGGCATCGCCCTTGAGGCGGTGAACGTGAAGGCCACGACCACGGAGAAGCTAGGCTTCACCGGCCGTGGCGAGGGCATCGCCGTGGAGGCGGTATGCATCATCAGGCGTGAGGCGTGAGGTGGCTGAGGTTACGGCCACTGCGCGGGTTTTTTTTGCGCTCTGGCCCGATGAGACTCTGCGTCAGGCCTTGAACCAGGCCTCGGACTTGCTGCATCAAGTACACGGCGGCCGCCGCACCAAGCCGGATACCCTGCACCTGACCTTGTTGTTCGTCGGTTCGCTGGAACGTGATCGCCTGCCGGAGCTGCAAGCCGCCGCGGCTCACATCCAGTTGCCCCGGTTCGAAGTCGCCTTCGACCGGGTCGATTGCTGGCGCCACAACCGCATCGGCTTCCTGACTGCCAGCCAGCCGCCGGCCGGTCTGTTCGACCTGGTGCAGGCCTTGGAGGCGCAGGTCAGCGAGGCCGGCATCGCCTTCGATCGCCGGCCCTACAAGCCGCACATCACCCTGCTGCGCAACGCCGACTGCAAAAACGCAGTTTCGGTGCAGGCTAACGTCGACGAAGTCGAGGTTAAGCGAAGCGGCCGTAAGCAAAAATCAAAGCCCGCGTTGGCGCCCATCCTCTGGGCGGCGCGGGACTTCGTCTTGGTGGAATCGAGCCTGGACTCGAACGGGGCGAGCTATCGTGAGATAGCCCGCTGGCCACTCTTATAGAAAGATGTGGCTCTCCAGGTAGCCGGTCAGTTCCTTGACCGGCATTCGGGTGTAGTCCTTTTCGATGCTCTCGGCGAGCTTGCCTTTGACCTGGTTGGATAGCCGGCCGTTGAGCATGCCCAGGAAGGGGGACGAGGCGGCGATGATCAGGCGGTCATAGGCATTGCTGGTCCGGCCCTCTTCCATCTCGCGGGCGAGTTCCAGGGCAAAGCGGTCGGCCTCGTGCTCCTTCGGGTCGGTCGGCGGCACATAGGAGCCGTGGCCATTGCCGTGACCCTGGATATGGCCCGGTCGGTCGCTGACGAGATTGGAGCCTTTTTCCCGGCTTTCGGGATGATCGAGTTCTTTTAGGAGTTCCAGCCCTTTTTTCGGACCGCGATTGGCATAGAGTTTGGCTTGACTGGCGTTGGCCACCAGAATCCATGTTGTCGACATAAATTGCTCCTGTCGTGGGTGAGAAAGCTATTGGATTTCTGTGTCTGATTTAAGACTAGGCGCTGGCCCAGCCGGCCGTCAAGCGAAATGCTGCAAAGCCTTGTCGGACAAGGCCAGGAAGGCCGCCGGCTGGGGCGAGTCCAGGCACAGGTGCGGGCCCTGCGTCGCCTGGGGGTAGTTGCGGCTCAAGGAGCGGTTATAGGCCGGATCGTAATGATCGACCAGCAGTTCTGCGACCAGTTCGTCCCACTGGCCGGCCAGGGCCATCTGTTTCCAGCGTTCGATCCGCTGATGGCCCTGGAGATCGACCAGGCAATCCAGTTGCCGGTTGAGCAGCTGCGGTTCGGCCAGGAAGTGGCCGTATTCCTCCTTGAGCAGGGCCACCCGGACCGGGATGTCGGCCTCCAGGGTCAGGCATTCGGCACTGCGCATGCGAGCGAGCAGCGTGTCCGGGGTATGCAGTCGGCCGATCTTCTTGCTCTCGGATTCGACGAAGACCGGTCGGTCGGCATCGAAGCCGTGCAGGTCCGCCCAGATCAGGCTTTCGAAATATTTTTGGCTGGGCTGGGGCCGGTCGGGCAGGCCGCCGAGCACCGAACCCTTGTGGGCGGCGAGGTCTTCCAAGTCGAGCACTTGTGCGCCGGCTTCACGCAAGGCCTGGAGGAACCGGCTCTTGCCGCTGCCGGTGCGGCCGCAGACCACGACCAGGCGGAGCCGCTCGGGCAGGGTCTCCAGTTCGGCCATGACCGTTTTGCGGAAGGCCTTGTAGCCGCCGTCGAGTTGGGCCGCCGGCCAGCCGATCGAGCGCAGCACATGGGCGAGCGAGCCGGAACGGTTGCCGCCGCGCCAGCAGTAGACCAGGGGGCGGTATTTCTTCGGCTTGTCGGCGAAGTGGCTTTCCAGATGTCGGGCGATATTGCGTGAGACCAGGGCCGCGCCGATCTTCTTGGCATCGAAGGCGGAGACCTGCTTGTAGTCGGTGCCAACCCGGGCCCGCTCGGCGTCATTCAGCACCGGCAGGTTGATCGCGCCCGGGATGTGGTCTTCGGCGAACTCGCTGGGCGAGCGCACGTCGATGATCTCGTCGAAGCCATTGATGTCGGCCATGCCGACCACCTCGATGCGCTTGGCCGGTGGCGAGCCGGTGCCGCACAGCATCAGCGCTTCTCCCGGACGAGTCGTGCCTTCTCGCGCTCCCACTCGCGCTGCTTTTCGGTTTCCCGTTTGTGGCTACGGCCGCTCGCGCACGCGAGCTTAACGCCGGCTTTGCCGGCATTAGCCTGCGCCGCAAATAGGCCACGGCTAGGCATCAAACGACCTTCTTTAGCAGGCGTTCTTTTTCTCGTTTCCATTCGCGCTCGCGTTCCGTGGCCCGTTTGTCGTGTTGCTTCTTGCCCTTGGCCAAGCCGATCTCCAGCTTGATGCGGCCTTTGGTGTAATGCAGGTTGAGCGGCACCAGGGTATAGCCGGCGCGCTCGACCTTGCCGATCAGCTTGCTGATCTCCTCGGCGTGCAGCAGCAGCTTGCGGGTGCGCACGGGGTCGGGTTTGACGTGGCTGGAGGCGGTCGGCAGGGGGCTGATGTGACTGCCGATCAGCCAGATTTCTCCCCGCTGCAACACCACATAGGCCTCTTTCAGCTGCACCCGGCCGGCGCGGATCGCCTTGACCTCCCAGCCTTCGAGCGCGATGCCCGCTTCGTAGCGTTCCTCGATGAAATAATCGTGGAAGGCCTTTTTATTGTCGGCGATGGTCATGGCGGGGATGGATGGCGGCTGGGGTCTGATCGGTATTTCGTGATATTTTAACAGCCTTTACGCCTCGCTCCGCCGGTCTCTCGCTTATGTCTCAAGTCATCAAGTCCGTCCTCGTGCCCTATACGGCGCCGGAGATGTTCGAACTGGTCGATCGGATCGAGGCGTACACCGAATTCCTGCCTTGGTGCGGCGGTACCGAGCTGCACCGGCGCGACGAGGCGGTGACCGAGGCGACCATCCACATCCGCTATATGCACGTGCAGCAGCATTTCACGACCGAGAACCTGAAACAGTATCCCGAGGCCATGCATCTCACCTTGAAAGACGGGCCATTTCGCAAGCTGGAGGGTGCCTGGCGCTTCAAGCCCCTGGGTGAGGAGGGCAGCCGAGTCGAGTTGTTGCTGCATTATGAGTTTTCCAGCCAGTTGCTGGAAAAGGTGGTGGGGCCGGTGTTTGCATTGATTGCCAACAGCCTGGTGGATGCCTTTGTCCACCGTGCCGAGAAGGTTTACGGAGCGCGATGAGCGGATCGATCGAGGTCGAAGTGGTCTATGCCCTGCATGACGTGCAGAAGGTCATGGTCGTCAGGTTGGGGGAGGGGGCGACGCTGGAGCAGGCGGTCGCCAAATCCGGATTGCTTGAGGAATACCCGGAGATCGATCTGGGCGGCCGCAACAAGGTCGGCGTCTGGAACAAGTTGTCGAAGCTGGACACAGTGCTGCGCGACAAGGATCGGGTGGAGATCTACCGGCCGCTGATCGCCGATCCCAAGGAGGTCCGCCGGCAACGGGCCGCCGAGGGCAAGGTGATGAAGAAGGGCGCGGCGGAACTGAATGCCGGCGAGGGCGAGGCGGCTGGCTGACCCAGGCGATACCCTAGGGCGTCGGTCAAAAAAATTGGGCGGCCATGCGGCCGCCCAATTCACTTAACTGCCTACCTCGACTTATTGACTTATTTCGGCTCGGTCGAGGGGTACTTGGTCTGTTCCAAGCCCATCTTGGCGTGATCGGAGGCAAGCTTGGCCTGTTTGGTCACGGCCGCGCTGTCGCCTTTCTTGGCAGCAGCCTGGGCATCCTTCAGGGCTTTGTCGGCGGTGGTCCACAGGGCAAACTTGGCCTTGGCCTCTTTGACGTCTTTCTCGGCTTGGGCCAGGGCGGCCTTGGCCTCGTCGGTCAGGGCGGGGGCGGCGTCGGCCGTGGGCGCAGGGGTACCGGCACAGGCGGACAGGAACAGGGCCAGCAGGCTTGCCAGGGCAACGGACGCAAGCTGATTACGCATATCTAAGTCTCCTCAATTATCCATGGATGTAACCAAAGGCACGCTTGTGCGGCTTCCGAACCTTAATTCGAGGCGCTTGGGGCGTCAATCCATTTAGCTGAAATTGGTAGATATTGACCAAACGGCTTCGACCGTGGTGCCGGGAGTCTGTATAATGCGCTTTTGTGCGTAGGGCATTTGCAATGCGTATTCTCCAAAAAGCGCTCACCTTCGACGACGTCCTGCTCGTCCCCGCCTATTCCAGCATCCTGCCGCGCGATGTCACCCTGCGGACTCAACTGACCCGGGAGATCCAGCTCAACATCCCCGTGCTCTCTGCGGCCATGGATACCGTGTCCGAGGCCCGCATGGCCATTGCCTTGGCCCAGGAAGGCGGCATCGCCATCATCCACAAGAACCTGACCGCCAAGCAGCAGGCGGCCGAAGTGGCCAAGGTCAAGCGGTTCGAGTCCGGCGTGGTCAAGGACCCCATCACCATCACCCCGAACATGACCGTGCGCGAGGTGCAGCAGATCACCCGGCAACACCACATTTCCGGCCTGCCCGTGGTCGACAAGAACGGCAAAGTGGTCGGCATCGTCACCAACCGCGATCTGCGTTTCGAGACCAACCTCGACCAGAGCATCCGCAAGATCATGACCCCGCGGTCCAAGCTGGTGACGGTGCGCGAAGGCGCTCCCCGCGAGGAGGTCGTCGCGTTGCTGCATAAGCATCGCCTGGAGCGCGTGCTGGTGGTCAACGACGACTTCGAGCTGCGTGGCCTGATCACCGTGAAGGACATCGACAAGTCGACCGAGCATCCGCTCGCCTGCAAGGACGCCATGGGCCGCCTGCGGGTCGGCGCCGCCGTCGGCGTAGGCCCGGAAAATGACGCCCGCGTCGCCGCACTGGTCGAGGCCGGCGTCGATGTCATCGTGGTCGATACCGCCCATGGTCATTCCCAAGGCGTGCTCGACCGAGTCAAATGGGTCAAGACCCACTACCCGCAAGTCCAGGTCATCGGCGGCAACATCGCCACCGCCGACGCCGCCCGCGCCTTGGTCGACCACGGCGCCGACTGCGTCAAGGTCGGCATCGGCCCCGGCTCCATCTGTACCACCCGCATCGTCGCCGGCGTCGGCGTGCCCCAGATCACCGCCGTGGCCAACATCGCCGAGGCCCTGGCCAATACCGGGGTGCCCCTGATCGCCGATGGCGGTATCCGCTACTCCGGCGACATCGCCAAGGCCATCGCCGCCGGCGCCCACGCCGTCATGCTCGGCGGCCTGCTGGCCGGTACCGAAGAGGCCCCGGGCGAGATCGAACTGTTCCAGGGGCGCTCCTATAAGTCCTATCGCGGCATGGGTTCGCTCGGCGCCATGCAGAAGGGCTCCAAGGACCGCTACTTCCAGGACAACGAGGCCAATGTCGAGAAGCTGGTGCCCGAGGGCATCGAAGGCCGCGTGCCCTACAAGGGCAGCGCGCTCAACGTGCTGCATCAATTGATGGGCGGCCTGCGCTCCTCGATGGGCTATCTGGGTTCGGCCACCATTGTCGATTTCCACCGCAATGCCCAGTTCGTGGAGATCACCAGTGCCGGCATCAAGGAATCCCACGTCCACGACGTGCAGATCACCAAGGAAG
>JACAEC010000126.1 GCA_013389055.1 Hydrogenophilaceae bacterium | reverse complement strand
GTTAAAGACATTGTGAATTCAACAATAAACTTAAGTTATTCAAACGAGGTTTGCACAACCCTCATTGGTTTAAACACAAACATCAAGCCTGTTAAAGAATCTCCACTGTGGGCATGTACGGCACTATTAGTGCCAAGTGACCCCAAAGACAGCACAGTCAAGACAAAGTTATTTAACATGCTTACAGAGTAATCGCCTAACAAACGCTTCGAGAGGGACGCTCCGCCGAAAAGCCGGCTCCGCGCCCCTCAAGCTTTACGTTAAGCGCGGATATCCGTGTGCCAGCATGATCAGGTGAACAATATTCCCACCGATCAGGTGTCATGTTTCAGAATCGGCACGAAAAATGCAGAATGTACGTGGGTTAAAAAACAGCAGGGTGGGGTCAGGTCTTGCATTAACGCATGTTGTGTTCGTGCCAGACCTGAGCTTCACCCAACTTCCTCGCCGATAAACCCTGCCACGGCGCCCACGCATCCAACCAGCCGGATTACCCCGCAACGTTGCTTTAGTCTGACTATTCGCCATATCCGTCTACCATAAGTAAACGGACGGCCTATCCGTACAGGCCGCTCCTCTACAAGGACGGCACCCCATGAAACCCAAAATCGACGGCACCGAATTCGGCTCGATCACCATCGAGGGCGAGACCTTCGACCATGATGTGCTGATCCGCCCCGACGGGGCGGTGAAGAAACGGAAGAAGCAGCTCTCCAAGGCGATCTACGGCACCTCGCACACCGTTTCCCTGGACGAGGCCGAGCACATCTTCAAGGACAAGGCGGAGCAGTTGGTCGTCGGCGCCGGCCAGGACGGCATGGTGAAGCTGTCGGACGAGGCGGCGGCCTTTTTCAAGCAGCATCACTGCAAGGTGACGCTGCTGCCGACGCCCGAGGCCATCGAGTTCTGGAATAGGGAGAAGGGCCGGGCCATCGGCCTGTTTCATGTGACCTGCTAGGTTTTCAGGGCAACCCGACAGGGCATAAGTTTTTTCTTTAGGCCATTGCGCGCCGCCCCCGGCACCGCCGGCATCTCTCCCAGACAATCCGAAAAATCCGTCTACTATTTGAAAAACACACATAGCCCCGGCAAGTCATGGGGGAAAACGGAGGGAGTGCCATGCGTGCCTGCGCGATGCTCGTTATTTCCACGATGGCCTTGAGCGCCTGCAGCAACCTGAGCTGGCAGGGACCCAAGACCTATACCCCGCCCCCGGTCCAGCAGATCGCGGTCGATGACCTGGCATCGACGATGTGGTCGACATCCTGACCCCGGCCGCCTTCGGCGCCAGCCGAAACGTGGTCAACACCTCGGCCACCACGCCGGTGCCGGCTGGCTATCTGGTTACCGAGCGCATCGTCCGTTGGGTTTTCGTGGCCGCCAGCGGCACGGTCGGCTGGGTGCCGGGCGACCCGGCCACCCACACGGTCTATACGCAAACCGTGGCCGGCCCGACCCTCGGCCCCGGCGCCAGCGCGCCGATCAATTTCGGCCCGGTGCCGTCGCTGCCCTGCGGCTTGTACCAGGAGACCCTGACGGTGGACGCCGGCAACACGGTGACCGAGACCGACGAGGGCGACAACGTCGGCCGGCACTTCTTCTTCGTGCCGAGCACGCAGAACTTCGTGATCAATGTCATTCCTGTGCAGACCAGCATCGTACACACGGCAGGCCCGACCAACACCCACCTCTTCCGGATCACGGCCGCGGGCGCCCCCGCTTGGCGCTACGGCCATTTCAGCTATGTGGCGAACGAGGGCTCGACCGCCGCCACCATTCCGCCCAGGAATACCCCTGGCGGCCCCGGCCCGCAGGTCATCCAGATGGTGGTCACGCCCAAGACCCACACCATTTCCCGCTTCGGCCTGGAGCCCACGGTGACCGGCAAGATTACGGTGATCTCGCAGGACGGCTGCATCATCAAGCAGGAGAGCGCCAAGGCCTTCATCGAACACGACGTGCGCTGAGGAACAGACAGGAGGACCGCCATGCCACTGACCATCGATTGCCCGGGCCGACACACCTTCACCAGCCGCCAGATGCGCACCAGTTTGGGCGTCTCCGCCGACAGCAATCGCCGCAGCGCCATCGCGCGCGCCCAGGCGGCGGTCGTCCAGGACCTGGCGAACCAGGTCAACAGCGCCGTTTGCGCCGATGGCTGCATCAAGCAGGCCGGCCAGACCAATGCCCCGGCGCCGGCCGGGGCCACTTGCGAACGCAAGTGGTGGGCGCTGTTCATCGTGGTGCGCTGCGAGGCCACGGCGAACGGCAGCGTCACCGTCGAGTGCGTGATCCAGGGCTAATCCGGCCCGAACCAAAGCACGGGGAGGGCATCATGAAAACAATACGCCTGCAACTGGGCGAGGCGAGCAGCACCGTCATCGCCATTATCGTCATCGTCGCGGTCATTGTCGTGGTCTACATCATCGTCAACGTGGCCAACGACTACGAGAGCGGCGGCACCGGCAACCCCGCCAACCCGGAGCAGGCCTCCTGCTTCACCAAATGCACTTGGTTCTCCGAGAAGAATTGCGAGAACGGACGCAATATCGGATTTTGCTTTCCGACTTGGGGCTGCGGCGACGGAGTCGGCGCCCATGTTTGCGAAAAATAAGCGCGCGCCGACCAACTGGGAGACGGCAGGGTTAGCCGCCGGTCATGCTCATGAAGCGCACCAGCTTTTGCGGCTGTTCGCGGAACTCGTGGCGCTCGGGTTTCTTGTCGATGGCGGTACGGATGGCCTCGACGATCTCGGCATCCGTGGCGCCGCCGCGCAGCAGGGGGCGGAATTCGAAGCGGTC
>JACAEC010000029.1 GCA_013389055.1 Hydrogenophilaceae bacterium | reverse complement strand
GGGGAGGGTTGGGGAGGGGGAGAGGCCGCCCTGCTTATGGGAGGCCGGCAGGCTTACTTCTTGAAGATATCTCTCAGGAAGGCGTCGGTCTGCGCCCAGGAGTCCTTGTCGGCCTCGGCGTTGTAGGCCAGCGGCATGTTGAACTGCTGGCCGTACCGGTCGGCGTCCGGGTTGGTGAAGCTGTGTTTGGCGCCCGGATAGACCGTGACCTTGTAATCGACGCCGGCCTGATCCATCTCCTGCTTGAAGGCCTCGACTTGAGCGGCTGGCGCATAGGGGTCGTCGGCGCCGGTGAACACGGCGATGCGCGCCTTGACCTTGCCCAGTTCGGCCGGGGTCTTTGTGCCCAGGCTGCCGTGGTAGCTGATCACGCCCTTGAGGTCGGTACCGGCGCGGGCCATGTTGAGCACGGTGCCGCCGCCGAAGCAGTAGCCGATGGCGGCGATGTTACCGGCATCGACGCTGGCATCCGCCTTCAGTGCGTTCATGCCGGCCTCGAAGCGGGCCTTGAGCGTGGCCATGTTGCTGGTCACCGCCATCATGAACTTCTTGGCGTCGTCCGGGTGATTGGCGCTCTTGCCGTCGCCGTACATGTCCACGGCCAGTGCGGTGTAGCCCATCTCGGCCAGCATGTCGGCGCGTTTGCGGGCGTAGTCGTTGTGGCCCCACCACTCGTGCACCACCAGCACGCCGGGGCGCTTGCCCTTGACCTTGTCGTCGTAGGCGATGTAGCCCTTGAGCGTGGTGCCGTCTGATTTGTAGGTGATTTCGTGGCCGCGCACTTCGGCTTGGGCAGTGCCGATGCCGAAGCCCAAAGTCAGGGCGGCGAAGATGGGAATGAGCTTGCGCATGGTGAGCCTCCTCTTGTCGATTGGCCGTTTAGGATAACGGGAAATTAATTACCGTTGTGCGAAGCCCCCACTAGCTTTGGGTGGATTGGGCGGCCGGGCAATTCCGGCGCAAAGGGCACTCGCCGCAGCGCGGCCGCGGCCGGCAGGTCGATTTGCCCAGTTGCACGATGAGGGCGTGGTATTCGTTGTAGAGGGCGACCTCTTTCGGCAGCCCGGCCACGAACGCGGCCTGGATTTGGTGATAGCTCTCGTCCCCGGCGATCAGCCCCAAGCGGCCGAAGATGCGCCGGGTATAGGCGTCGACCACGAAGCTGGGCAGATTCAAGGCGTAGAGCAGGATGGAATCGGCGGTCTCTTCACCGACGCCATGCACCGCCAAGAGTCGCCGGCGCAGCTCGGGCAGCGGCGCCTTGCCGCGCAGACGCTGCGGCTGGCGGGCGACGCCCTGCTCGGCGAGGAAGGCGCACAAGTGCTGCAAGCGTTTGGCCTTGACGTTGAAATAGCCGGCGGGGCGGATCAGCTCGGCCAATTCGGCCGGTGCCAGCTTGAGCAGGGCGGTGGCGTTGAGGGCGCGGGCGCGCTTGAGGTTGGCGATAGCCTTCTCGACGTTGGTCCAGGCCGTGTTCTGGGTGAGCACGGCGCCGACCATGACCTCGAACGGCGTTTCGCCTGGCCACCAGTGTTGCGGGCCGTAATGGGCGTGCAGCTTGCGGAAGGGCCGGAGCCAGTCGGGTGCGCGGGGCATGGGGGTAAATTGGGGAGGCAGCTTGGGCCAGTATCCCCGAGGCGCTGAGTAGCCGGCAAGCTTCCCGGCGGCCGGCGAGTAGTGTAATTTAAGACCCAAACCTCCAGAAAGAAATCGTGAAGGCACTCGTCCTCGAATTCTTCCGAGCCGTGTTCGACAGCGTGCGCGATCTCCTGCCCATCGTGCTGGTGGTGGGCTTTTTCCAATTGCTGGTGCTGCAACAGCCGCTGCCCAATCTGGACAAGATTCTCTATGGCGGCCTGATGGTGGTGCTGGGCCTGACCCTGTTCATCCGCGGCTTGGAGATCGGCCTGTTTCCCATCGGCGAGGCCATGGCCCACGGTTTCGCGCGCAAGGGCAATATCTGGTGGCTGCTCGCCTTCGCCTTCGCCCTGGGCTTTTCCACCACGGTGGCCGAGCCGGCCCTGATCGCCATCGCCGAAGAGGCGGCCAAGGTGGCGTCGGGTGGCGGCATGATCGCGGACACCGATTTGGCCCGCGACGACTACGCCCTGGGCCTGCGCATCACCGTGGCCTTGTCGGTCGGCGCGGCCGTGACCATTGGTGTCATCCGCATCATCAAGGGCTGGCCGATCCAGTATTTCATCATCGGCGGCTACATCGGCGTGGTGATCATGACCGCCTTCGCCCCGCCCGAGATCATCGGCATCGCCTACGACTCCGGCGGGGTGACCACCTCGACCGTGACCGTGCCCCTGGTCACCGCGCTGGGTGTGGGTCTGGCGTCGTCGATCAAGGGCCGCAATCCCATGATCGACGGTTTCGGCCTGATCGCCTTCGCTTCGCTCACGCCGATGATCTTCGTCATGGGCTACGGGATTCTGATTTGATGGACGAACTCATCTCCCTGGCCAAGACCGCGTGGCTGACGGTGCGCGATGTGCTGCCGATCGCGGCCATCCTGTTCGGCTTCCAGGTGTTCGTGCTGCGTCGGCCGATTCCCAATCTGCGCCGGGTGCTGCTCGGCTTCGTCTTCGTGCTGATCGGCCTGGCCCTGTTCCTGGAAGGACTGGAGGCCGCCTTGTTCCCCCTCGGCCGGCTGATGGCGATGCAACTGACGCACCCGGATTTCATCGGTGGTGCCGCGGCGTCATTGGCCTGGCAGGACTATTACTGGGTCTACATCTTCGGGGCTGCCATCGGCTTCGCCACCACAGTGGCGGAGCCCGCGCTCTTGGCCGTGGCGATGAAGGCGAACCAGGTTTCCGGCGGCACGGTCGGGGTCTGGGGCCTGCGCGTGGCGGTGGCGCTGGGCGTGGCGATCGGCATCGCCCTGGGCGCCTTCCGCATCGTGACCGGCACGCCGCTGCATTGGTACATCATCGTCGGCTATATCTTCGTGGTGATCCAGACCGCTTTCGCGCCGCGCCAGATTCTTGCGCTGGCCTACGACACCGGCGGCGTCACCACGTCCACCGTGACCGTGCCGCTGGTGGCGGCGCTCGGCCTCGGCCTGGCCAGCACCATTCCCGGCCGCAGCCCGGTATTGGACGGTTTCGGCCTGATCGCCTTCGCCAGCCTGTTTCCGATGATGACGGTGATGGGCTATGCCCAGTTGAGCGAATGGCGGGCGCGCCGGGCGGCCAGGCGGCGGCTGGCCGAGCAGGCGGTGGCCGATGCCGATGCCGAAATCCGCCGATTGGATATCGACTAAGCTTAGCGAACGAGGAGAACGAGCATGCATTTCAAACTGATCATCGTGATGGCGGACGACACCAAGACCGAGGCCATCCTGGAGGCCGCCCGCGAGACCGGCGCCACCGGCGCGACCGTGCTCAACCAGGCACGCGGCGAGGGCCTGAAGCCGACCAAGACCTTCTTCGGCCTGAGCCTGGAGGCCCAGCGCGACGTGATCCTGCTCTTGGTCGAGGAGCACATGAGCCGGCGCATCCTGGAGAAGATCGCCAAGGTGGGCGACTTCGACCAGGCGCCCGGCACCGGCATCGCCTTCCAGATCGACGTCGAGGATGCCGTCGGCGTCCGGTTCCAGATCAACAAATTGAGCGTGAGCGTGGAGGAGGAGATATGAGCGAGTCGGAAAGAAAAGTGATCCGGGTGCGGGACGTGATGAAAGCGCAAGTGGACATGGTCGATGGGCTGACCACCGTGGCCGATGCCCTGCGCAAGATGAAGCACATCGAGACCAAGTGCCTGATCGTCGACAAGCGCCACGACGACGACGAATACGGCATCGTCCTGATCGCCGATATCGCCCGCTACGTGATGGCCAAGGACCGTTCGCCGGAGCGGGTGAACGTCTACGAGATCATGTCCAAGCCGGTGATCTCGGTCGATCCGGCCATGGACATCCGCTACTGCGCGCGGCTGTTCGACAAGTTCGGCCTGTCAAGGGCGCCGGTCATCGACAAAGGCAAGATCGTCGGCATCGTCAGCTATACCGACATGGTGCTCAAAGGCCTGTGCGCCAGCGTCTGCTGAGTTGCGTCAGTCCTGGGCGACCTGGCTGGTCGAGCCCAGGAGTTGGCCGATCTTCTGCTTGAGCTCTTCGAAGCGGTAGGGCTTGGCCAGATAGTCGTCCATGCCGGCCTCCAGGCAGCGCTCCCGGTCGCCGGCCATGGCATGGGCGGTGACGGCGAGGATGGGGATGTGCCGGCCGCTGCCACCTTCCCGTCGGCGGATCGCGCGGCTTGCCTCGTAGCCGTCCATCACCGGCATCTGACAATCCATCAGGATCAAATCGAAGGCCGCGGCATCGAGCGCAGCCAAGGCCTCCTGGCCGTTTTCGGCCAGGGTATAGCGGTAACCCAGCTTGCCCAGGATGGACTTGACCAGGGTCTGATTGATCGGGTTGTCTTCGACGATCAGGATGCGTTGGCCCAGGTCGGTTTCAGCCTTCGGCAAGGGGGCGGTGACCGGTGGCGTGGCGACGGCTTGCGTGGCCTCCGTTGCGACGACTTCGAACGGCAACTCGAAATGAAAGGTGGAACCTTGTCCCGGCTGGCTCTCCAGCCATAGTGCGCCGCCCATCAGCCGGGTCAGTTGTTGGCAGATGGTCAGGCCCATGCCGGCGCCGCCGTAGCGGCGGGTGGAGCTGCCGTCGGCCTGGGCGAAGGCATCGAAGATCCTGTGCTGGACGGCCTCGGGGATGCCGATGCCGGTATCGCTCACCGAGAAATGGACCTGGGTCACGCCTTCGGCATCGGTGCGGCTGCGGGCACTGATGGTGACGCGACCGGATTCGGTGTACTTGATGGCGTTGTCGATCAGATTGCTCAGGACCTGACGCAGACGCAGGGGATCGCCGATCACCCGAGCCGGCACATCGGGGTCGATGTCGCGCAGCAGCGCCAGGTCCTTGGCACGGGCGACGCCGGCGAAGAGGTTGACCGTATCTTCGACCGAGTCGCGCAGATTGAAGGGGATGGGCATGAGCTTCAAACCACCCTGTTCGATCTTGGCGAAATCGAGCAGATCTTCGATCAGGCTGTAGAGATCGCGGCTGGATTGGTCGACGATGTTGAGCATGTCGCGCTGCTCGGCGTTGACCGGCGTGTCGGCCAGCAGCTGGGCCATGCCCATGATGCCGTTGAGCGGCGTGCGCAGTTCGTGGCTGATGTTGGTGAGGAACTGCGACTTGGCCTCGCTGGCCCGCAAGGCGGCATCGCGCGCTTCGGCCAGTTCTTCGGCCTGCCGTTCGAGGGCCCGGTTCTTTTCCGAGAGCGCCTGGTCGGTGCGGTAAAGCTTGTCCAGGGTCTCGCGGAAGGCGGCCAGGGCGCGGTAGAGCGAGGTGAAGGCGGGGTCCTCGGCGGGCGGCAAAACCGCTTCGGTGGTGTCGCCCTGGCGCAGGCGGTCCAGGCTTCGCTCGACATGGTTGAACTGTCGCGACATGCCCCGGATCAGCCAGAGGATGAAGCCGGCCAGTCCGGCCACCAACACCGTGGTCAGCGCGCCCAGCAGGAACATGCGCTGTTGAATGGCGGCCGACTCCGCCTTGATCTCGGCGGTCACGGTCAGCCGGGTATGCTCCATCAGTTTCAGGAAGGCATGGTTGATGCCGTTGTAGCTGGCCGCGACCCGGTTGGTGTAGAGCAGTCTCAGGTCGCGGTCGGCCAGGATCATCTCCAGGCCGATGATGGCCGTGTTCTTGTAGTCGGCCAAGCCCTTCTGCAAGTTGGCGACCAGGCCCGCTTCCGCCGGCGAGATGCCGAAGTTCTGCGCCGTGTTCATGGCCTGCAGGCGATCGATGCGATCGATCAGATGGCGGCCGCGCAGGTAGATCTCGCCGGGTTTGTCGGAATCGGGGGGGCTGTCCAGCAGCTTGAAGACTTCGCTGTTGATCTCGGAGAACTCGATATAGCTTTTCGAGAGGGCCTCCTGGCGGATCAGGTCGTCGCTGGTGAGGTGACCGAGCAGGGCGTTGTATTGCCGGGCGACGAAAAAGACGCTGCCCGCGACCACCCCGATGGCCAGGCTGGCCAGTACCGCGATCAGCAGCAGGCGGCGGGAGAGCGGGGTGTTCTGGAACATGGCGGTGCGCGAGCCCGGGTCAGCGGTTCAGTTGCTGCCAAAGCTCGACCGGAATCCTGGCCAGCGGCGCACCGGCCTGGCTGCCATCGGGCTTGTACAGGAAGGCGTCGCCCTCTTCGTCGGGCCAGATGCCCTGAGCCTCCATGATGTTGGCGTTGTGGGCGATGATGACGCTGTTGCTGCCGTCGGCCGGTCGCCTGGCCAGCAGCCGCTTCAAATGGTTGGCCTTGTCGATCCGTTCCTGAGCGGTGAGCCGGGTGGCGAAATACAGCCCTTCGTCGGGCTCGGCCCGATTGAAGGCGAGTTTGGCGGTATCGATGGCGCGGCAGAACGGGCTGGTCTTGATCATGCCGACCGGGATTTTGTTTCTGCGAAAGGCGTTGCCGATACTGCGGGCCTGGTTCTGGCCTTCCTCGGACAGCGGCCGCTGGGTGCTGCAGTCGCCCATGACCGGGTTGTCGTCCAGCTGGAACATGTCGCTGGCCGCATGGCGGAAATAAAAGACATAACCGCCTTGCTGCAGCTTGGGCAGCAGGGCCTTGAATTGCTGAACCGTGAGGGTCGGCAGCTTGGCGGGCTGCTCGGCGGCGAGCGCTGCGGTGACGAGGCCGAGGGCGCAGGCGGCGAGCGCAAGCAGGCGGATAGGCAGACGGTGCAGCATCGGGGGGCTCTCCATCTAGTCGGGCGGCCGACAATCAGGCGGGTTGCTGAGGGGTGCGTGGGGCACATTCTGCCCAAATATCCGGCTGTCCGACAGCACTATTCCGGGGGCCCGCGGGTCCCGGCTGCGGCCGCCGGGGCGAGCGGATTGCAGCCCTTCAGGCGTCGGTCCGATAGCCGATGCGCAGGCCGCCCCAGTGCCGGCCCTGGACGTAGATCGGGGCGGAGGCGTCGTACATGATCTCGCCGGTGTCGCGCCGGTAGGTCTGCAGCAGGAAGGGCATCTCGTGGGCCCCGACCCGCTTGCCGACCGGGTCTTCGAAGATGCGCTTGGTGCGGTTGTTGAGCAGGTCGACGGCCTCGTTTCCGGTGAGCGGCTGGGCGAAGCGTTTGTTGTGGGTGGGCACGTAGCCGTTGTGGTCGGCGGAGATGGCGTAGGCCACCGCGGGGTCGTGCGCGAGGACGGCCTCCTGGATCGCGGGCAGGATGTCGTCGGCCAGTTGGTCGAAGGCGGTATGGTATTTCGCCGGCTTGGTGTTCGGGATCGGGCTGTAGTTGCGCTCGAACAGCTTTTCCATGGTGATGCGACCCCGGGCCACGGCCTCTTCGAAGGCCTTGCCCAACTCGGCCGCCGTCTTCTGCGCCAGCCCCGGCATGCGGCCGTGGATCTGCAGCGCCCGCTCGCCTTCTGCCCCTAGCTTGAAGACGCTGCCGACTTCCTTCAGGTTGCCGGACATCTGGCTGAGCTGTTCGGTCAGGTGCAGGGTTTCTTCCGCCATGGCGTGGTTGCCGTGGATCTCTGCGGCGATGGCCGAGACGTGGCTGCTGATGTCGCGGCTGGCCGTGGCCTGCTCGCGGGTGGCGTCGGCGATGGCGGCGATGCGTTCGCGCGTCTCCGCCACCTGGTCGCGGATATCGCTCAGGATATGGCTGGCCTCGTCGGCCAGCTTGGCCCCGTGGGACGCCTGCTCGGCACTCTTGGTGATCGCGGCCACGGCGTTCTCGATGTCGCTATGGATGGCGTTGATGGTCTGGGCGATTTCCTGCGTCGCGTCGCTGGTCCGCTCGGCGAGCTTGCGCACCTCGTCGGCCACCACGGCGAAGCCGCGGCCCTGCTCGCCGGCGCGGGCGGCCTCGATGGCGGCGTTGAGCGCGAGCAGGTTGGTCTGGTCGGCGATGTCGTGGATGACCTGGACGACCTTGCTGATCTCCTGCGAGCGCTCGTCAAGCCGCTCGACCTGTTCGGCCGAATGGCCCACCGATTCCGCGATGCGCGAGATCTCTTCGGCGGCGCTGGCGACCCGGCGGTTGCCTTCGCTGCTGAGCTCGCTGGCCTGGTTGGCCAAGCCCGCCGCATCGCCGGCATGCTGGGCGACCTGGTCGATGCTGCTGGAGAGTTCTTCCACCGTCGAAGCGGTGCTTTCCACGGCGCCCTCCTGACGGCCGGAGCCCTCGCTGACCTTTTCGGCATTGCCGGCGACCCGGGTGGAGGCCTTGGCGACTTCGGTGGCGTTGAAATAGACCTGGCTGATGATGCCCTGCAGGCTGGCCAGCATGGCGTCGAATTCTGCGGCGAGGGCGCCGACGGCATCGCCGCCGCGATAACCGCTGCGGGCGCTCAGGTCGCCCTCGACGCGGACCTTGTTCACGGCAACGTGCAGGCTGCGTAGGGGCGCGAGCAGCAGGCGAAGCAGGCCTCGACCTGACACCCACGCCGCCAGGCCGAGGACGACGACCCAGACGGCCATGGCCGCCGGCATCGGCAACCAGCGGGAGAGAGCTGTCCAGGCGAGTGCGCCGACGGCCGCCACGGCCAGCATGGTCAACGGCAGGCGCGGATCGAGACGGTGCTGCATGAGTACCTCCAAAACGACTCTTGGGCTGAGCCCAAACAAAACCGAAAACTGTGCCTGTTTGCAATGACAAGCGCTTTACAATCCAATGATCCGATTGTCGTTATCGATTGTATAGTGAGCCCTGGCGGGTCTTCCGCCGATCTGCTGGAAAGGGGGCTGTGATTTTTCTACCATCGGCTCGTGATGAGTCGTCCTTGGCCCGGAATTCGACGCGATCATGAATCTGACCTTTTTCGGCGCCGCCCGCGAGGTGACCGGTTCCTGCTATCTGGTGGAGTCGGAGGGCCTGCGCTTCCTGGTCGATTGCGGCATGTTCCAGGGCGGCAAGGCGGCCGAGATCAAGAACCGGCATGTGCCCCGATTCGATCCGGAGACGCTGGATTTCGTCCTGCTCACCCACGCCCATATTGATCATTCCGGCCTGATCCCGCGCCTGGTCAACCTGGGTTTCCGCGGCCGGGTCTATTGCACCGACGCCACCGTCGACCTGCTGAAAGTGATGTGGCCGGATTCCGCCTTCATCCTGGAAAAGGAGGCGGAGTGGCGCAACTACGCCAAGCACAAGCGGCGCGGCGAGTTGAAGACGGAGACGGCGCCGCTCTACACCGTGGCCCAGGCCCAGGCCGCGCTCAAACGGCTGGAACGGGTGGCCTACGACGAGGCCATACAGCCGCACGAGCGGGTGCGGGTCTGCTTCCGCGATGCCGGGCATATCCTGGGCGCGGCCATCGTCGAGGTCTGGCTGCAAGAGGCCGGACAGACGCGCAAGCTGGTGTTCTCGGGCGACTTGGGCATGCCCAGCCGGCCCTTGATGAACGACCCGACGCCGATTCATGAGGCCGATTACCTGCTGGTCGAAGCGACCTACGGCAACCGGCTGCACAAGACCCTGGCGGCGACCATCGAGGAATTCGTCGATGCCATCAACCACACCCTGGTGCACAAGAAGGGCAACGTGATCATCCCGTCCTTCGCCGTCGGCCGCACCCAGGAGATCATCTATCTGCTGACCAGCTTTATCCGTCAGGGCCGCATCCCGCCGCACACGGCGATCTTCGTCGATTCGCCCATGGCCGAGGCGGCCACCGAGGTCACCCTGAAGCACATGGGCGAACTGGATGTCGACGCACGCGAGCTGATGGCCTGGACTCGCCACAATGACGCCGGCCCCTATATCCGCTTCACCGAAAGTGTCGAGGACTCGATGGCCTTGAACAAGATCAGCCAGGGCGCGGTGATCATCTCCGCCTCGGGCATGTGCGATGCCGGCCGGATCAAGCATCACCTCAAGTTCAACCTGCCGCGGCCGGAATGCTCGGTGATCATTTCCGGCTTCCAGGCCCAGGGTACCCTGGGCCGCAAGCTGGTCGATGGTGCCCGCACGGTGAAGATCTTCCGCGAGTGGGTGCCGGTACGGGCCGACCTCTATACTTTGGGCGGCCTGTCGGCCCATGCCGACCGCGACGCCCTGCTCGGCTGGCTGGGCCATTTCGGCCGGCCGCCGCAAACGACCTTCGTCGTGCACGGCGAAGAGGAAACGGCGATCGGCTTCGCCGAGACGATCCACAAGCGGCTCGGCTGGCCGGCCGAAGTGCCGGTGGTCGGGGCGAGCTATGAACTGAAGGGCGGCAAGGCGCATCTGCGCTGATTCAAACAACAAGAGGAGACGGCGATGGAGTGGCAGATTCAATTGCTGGGCAGGGACTTGCGCGTGGCGTTGAGCCGCGCGGCGGTGCGGGCGCTCGAGGCCAGGGTCACGCCGCTGCATGTGGAGATGGAGTTGTACTTCAGTTGCCTGATCCGCAAGCGGGTGTATTTCGACCTGCCCCAGCGGGGCGAGGTGGCGCTGATCGGCCAGGATATGAGCATCGGCTTTCGGCCGGTGATGAGTCGGGGTGGCTGTTCGGTCGCCGATACCAACCCCGAGGAGATGCTGGTCGATCTGCCCACCGGCGAGCCGCAGCGCTTCGTGCCGCATTGGCTGAAGCTGGATTACCGCCACGGCCAGTGGCAGGGCGAATTCGGTTACTGAGATGGCCAGGCGCGTCGCCCTCTTCGTCACCTGCCTGGTCGATCTGTTCCGGCCCAGCGTCGGTTTCGCCGCCGTCCGCTTGCTGGAAGGCCTGGGCGCCGAGGTGGTGGTGCCGCCGGCGCAAGTCTGTTGCGGCCAGCCCGCCTTCAACAGCGGCGACTTCGAGACCGCCCGGCAGATCGCCCGCCAAGTGATTGCAGCCTTCGACGGCTTCGTTCACGTCGTCGTGCCCTCCGGCTCCTGCGCCGGCATGCTGATCAAGCATTACCCCGAACTGTTCGAGGCCGATCCCGAATGGCTGGCCAAGGCCGAGACCCTGGCCGGGCGTACCCGCGAGTTGTCCGCCTTCCTCGTCGAGCATGGGGGGGAAATCTCCGCCAGCTATCCGTGCCGGGTGGCCATGCACGACTCCTGCTCGGCGCGGCGCGAACTCGGCATCCATGCGGCGCCGCGCAGCCTGCTCGATCATGTCGATGGACTCGGTCGGGTCGAGTTGAAAGAGGCGGAAACCTGCTGCGGTTTCGGCGGCACCTTCTGCGTGAAATACCCGGACATCTCGGCGCGCATGGTCGGCGACAAGGCTGCGGCGGTCATCGCCAGCGGCGCCGATACCTTGGTCTCCGGCGACCTCGGCTGCCTGATGAACATCGCCGGCCGCCTGAAGCGCCTGGAGAGTGGCGTGCGGGTCTATCACTTGGCCGAGGTCTTGGCCGGCATGACCGATGCGCCGGGCATCGGCGAGGGCGAGCCGACATGAAGCCGACCTCGCACGCCTTCAGTGCCAACGCCCACCGGGCCCTGCACGACACCACCTTGCAGCAGGCCCTGGCCAAGGCCGGGGTCGGCTTCGTCGACAAGCGGCGCGCCGCCATCGATGAGCTGCCCGAGTTCGGGGCCTTGCGTGAGGCCGGGCGGGCGATCAAGGACCACACCCTGGCGAATCTCGATCATTATCTCGCCCGCTTCGAGCAGCAGGTTCTAGCTTCCGGTGGCCAGGTGCATTGGGCCGAGACGCCGGAAGAGGCCTGTGCCGCGGTGCTCGCCATTTGCCAGCGGGCCGGCGCCAAGCTGATCGCCAAGGGCAAGTCCATGGTCGGCGAGGAGATCGCCATCAACGACGCGCTCGAGGCCGCCGGCTTCGAAGTGGTCGAGACCGACCTGGGCGAATACATCATCCAGATCGCGCACGAGCCGCCCAGCCACATCATCGCGCCAGCGGTGCACAAGACCCGCGGCCAAATCGCCGAGTTGTTCGAAAACCTGCACCACCAGCCGAATCTCACCCGGCCGCTGCAGACCGTGCCGCAGATCGTCGACGAGGCACGGCAGATCCTGCGCGACAAGTTCCTTGCCGCCGACGTCGGCATCACCGGCGCCAACTTCCTCATCGCCGAGACCGGCTCCACCGTCATCGTCACCAACGAGGGCAACGGCGACCTCTCGGCCACCCTGCCGCGCGTGCACATCGTGCTCGCCAGCATCGAGAAGGTGGTGCCGACGCTGGACGACGCCTCGGTGCTGCTGCGCCTGCTCGCCCGCAGCGCGACGGGGCAGGAGATCACCAGCTACACCACCTTCTTCACCGGCCCGCGCCGCGGCGACGATGCCGACGGCCCCGAGCAGTTCCACGTGGTGCTGGTCGACAACGGCCGCAGCGCGATGTTGGGTGGGCCCTATCACGAGATGCTGCGCTGCATCCGCTGCGGCGCCTGCCTCAACCATTGCCCGGTCTACGGCGCGGTCGGCGGCCATGCCTACGGCTGGGTCTATCCGGGACCGATGGGTGCCGTGCTCACGCCCCTGATGGTCGGCCTGCAGGAAGGCCGGCCGCTGCCCAATGCCTCCACCCTGTGCGGCCGCTGCGAAGAGGTCTGCCCGATGTCGATCCCCTTGCCTCGGCTCTTGCGCTAACACCGCCGGCGGGAGTTCGCCCGCCGGCTCACCTCGCCGCGCAGCCGCTGGGCCCTGGCGGCCTGGGCCTTCGTCGCCCGGCGGCCGCGGCTCTATCGTTGGGCCAGTCGCCTGGCGGCCGGCCTGCTCGGCAAGTTGGGTGGCAAGCGGGGACGCTTCCGCAGCCTGCCTTTTGCTGCTGCCTGGACCGCGGCGCGCGACCTGCCGGCGCCCCAGGGCGAGACCTTCATGGACCAGTGGCAGCGAAGAAAACCATGAGCGACAGCCGCGCAGCCATCTTCGGCCGAATCTCGAAAGCGCTCGGCCATGACACCTCGGTCGATGCCCCCGTGGTCGTGCAGCGTCTGCACGAGCGCCCGCGCGGGCCGCAGCCGCGATGGACGGGAACGCCGACCGAGCGCTTCCTGGCCAAGCTGGCCAAGGTCTCGGCCACGCATGCCGAAGTGGCTTCGCCAACGGGGATCGTCCAAGCCGTGCAAGATTACCTCGCTGCGCAAAACCTGCCGCCGCACCTGGTCGCCGCGCCGCATCCGCTGCTGAACGAATTGGCCTGGCCGGAGGGTTGGCAGGTGGCGCGCCGCCGCGCCCAGGGCGATGACCGGGTCGGCCTTGCCGTGGCCTTCTGCGCCATCGCCGAGACCGGCAGCCTGATGCTGCTGGCCGGGCCTGACAGCCCGACCACGCTGAATTTCCTGCCCGATGATTTTCTCTGCCTGTTGCCGGAAAGCCGCATCGTGCCGCGCATGGAGGATGCCTGGGATCTGCTGCGCGCCGGGCGCGGCGCCCTGCCGCGGTCGACCAACATCGTCACCGGGCCTTCGCGCACCGCGGACGTCGAGCAGACCATCCAGCTCGGCGCCCACGGGCCGAGGCGGCTGCATGTGCTGCTGCTGAAAGACTAAGTCGTCGCTTGTTGCTCGGCGGCCTCGATGCCGCCGGCCCACCAGATGCGGCAGGCGCCTTCGTCCGAGACCATGCACGGCCCGACCGGATTGCGCGGGGTGCAGGCACGGCCGTAGAGCCGGCACTGGTTGGGATAGAGGCGGCCGAGCACGACCTCGGCGCAGTCGCAGCCGGGCGGCATCTCGCCGGCGCGGCGGCGGCCGGACGCGCTGTGGTCGGGGTAGAGCCGGCGGGCGTCGTGCCCGGCGAACTCGGGTTTCAGCGCGTAGCCCGAATTGGGGATGACGCCGATGCCGCGCCAGTTGGCGTCGACGATGTCGAGCGTGGCCGCCATCAGCCGGCGGCCGGTGGGGTTGCCGCCGGGCTGCACCACTTCGCGATAGCAGTTGTCGAGAAAGCGCTCGCCGCCGGCGAGTTGGCGCAGCACCGAATAGAAGGCGGCGAGCAGCGACTCGGCAGTGAAGCCGGCCACCGCGGCGGGGATGTGGTGCTTGTCGACCACGAACTGCCATTCCTCCGGCCCCATCACGGTGGCGACGTGGCCGGGCGCGATGAGGGCGTCGAAGCCGGGCCGGCCGGAATCGAGCAGCATGGCCACCGCCGGCCAGGTCAGCCGGCCGGAGAGCAGCACCGAGAGATTCGCCGGGACGGCGCCCTCGGCCAGCATGGCCGCCAGCGGCGCGGTGGTGGTCTCGAAGCCGGCGGCGAAGAACACCACCGGCCGTTCCGGATTTTCCACTGCGATTTTGCGCGCCTCGATCGGGCTGGCGATCGGCCGCACGTCGGCGCCGGCCGCCTGCGCCTCGACCAGCGAGCGGACCTCGCCCTTGGCCACGTTCACCGGCACCCGCAGCATGTCGCCGTAGGCGAGCAGGATCACCCGGTCCTGCAGGGCGAGCTGGATGGCCTGGTAGATGTCTTCTTCCGGGCAGATGCAGACCGGGCAGCCGGGGCCGGGCACCAGTTCCAGCCAGGCCGGCAGCGCGCCGCGCAGGCCGGCATGGGTGATCGAGCGCTCGTGGCCGCCGCAGACGTTCATGATCTTGACCGGGCGGTCGAAGGAGAGGGCGTGGATTTTTTCCAGCCAGTGGCGGGCTTCGCTCCCCCTCCCTGGCCCTGATGAAGCCCCTACCCTTTGGTATCCCCCGCTTGCGGGGGAGGGTGGGGTGGGGGATGTTGTCGGTGCTTCACTCATGCCGTGTGCAGTTGCACGCCGTCCGGCTGAATCTTCGGCAGCCGCGTCTGGCCCTGCTGCACCCGCGCCCGCTGGGCGGCCAGTTGCTCGCGCAGCCAGGCCAGCCACGCGGCCATGCCTTCGCCCTTGCGCGCCGACAGCCGGAACACCGGGGCCGGATTGGCCAGCTCGCGCAGATGCGCTTCGGCCTTGGCCGGGTCGAAGTCGTCGAGCACGGCGAGCAGGTCGGTCTTGCTGAGCAGCATGGCGTCGGCGGCGCGGAACATCACCGGGTATTTCGCCGGCTTGTCGTCGCCCTCGGTGACCGAGAGCAGGGTGACGTTGAGGTGCTGGCCCAGGTCGAAGCTGGCCGGGCAGACCAGGTTGCCGACGTTCTCGATGAACAGGAGGTCGACGCCGTCGAGCTGCATGTGGTGCAGGGCGTCGTGCACCAGATGGGCGTCGAGATGGCAGGCGGTGCCGGTGACGATCTGGTGCGCCTGCACGCCCTGGGCGCGGATGCGCTCGGCATCGTTCTCGGTCTCCAGGTCGCCCTCGATCACAGCGCAATTGAACTCGCCCTTCAGCGCGGCCAGGGTCGCCTCCAAGAGAGCGGTCTTGCCCGAACCGGGCGAGGACATCAGGTTGAGCGCGAGGATGCCGCGGGCGTCGAAGTGGGCGCGGTTGTGCTCGGCCTGGTCGTCGTTCTTTTGCAGCAGGCCTTTCAATACCGAGACGGTGGTGGCGCCCGGTTCGACCGGCTTGTAGGCGAATTGCCGATTGCCGGGGGTGAGGTTGCAACCGCAGGTATCACACATCGAAACCCCCATAACTCAATTGTTCCTGCGCGTCTTCCCGCAGATCGAGTTCCACGCTTTCCAACAACAATTCGTCGCCGCTCACCACCTGGGTGTGCCAGTCGCCGCAGGCGGCGCAGAGCAGGCGGTTGATCGCGGCCTCGGTTTCGCTGCCGCAGGTCTGGCAGCGCACGCGGATGGGCGCCTCGATCAAGTCGAGTTCGGCGTTTTCCAATCGGCTGCCGGCGGCGGCGAGCGGGAAGGCGCTGGTCAAGAGCGCCGGCACCACGCCGGCCAGGGGGCCGATGCGCAGGCGGATGCGCACCGCCGCGTTGGCCTGGTGCCGGTCGATCAGGGCTTCCACTTCGTCGATCAGCGCTTGGGCGACCGAGAGTTCATGCACCGGAGGCCTCCAGCATCTGGTCGAACAGTTCCCAGGCCGTGCGCGCCTCGGCCTCGCTCACGGTCTGGATGGCATAGCCGACATGGACCATGACGAAGTCGCCGACCGCGGGCATCTCGTCCTGCAGCATGAATAGGCTCACCTCGCGCCGGACCCCTTTGGCCTGGCAGCGGGCGCTGAAGCCGTCGATGGCTTCGATCTGCATGGGAATGGCAAGACACATACACGCAGTATATGAAAGATCGCCGAAGAAAAATCGACTGAAACACTTGGCTTTTCAGTCTGTTGCAAAAAAACAGGACAATTAAATCTTTTTTATAAGTAATAAAAAAACTATTGCATATGCTGATAAGCAAATATTGCTGCTCGACGGCGCCGTCCGTGGGCTTTTTGTCATGGGGAACAGCATGGAAGCCAACGCCATCTTCGATCTCGAACAAACCCTTGAAGTTGCGGATGTGGAAAGGCGTCTTGGCATCTCCCGCCGCGACTTCCTCAAGTTCTGCGCCGCCATGGCCGCCACCATGGGCCTGCCGGCCGGCGCCGAGGCCGCCATCGCCAAGGCGGTGGCCAATCCGGCCAAGCGCCCCTCGGTGATCTGGCTGCACTTCCAGGAATGCACCGGCTGTTCCGAATCGCTGCTGCGGGCCGAGCATCCCACCCTGGAAAAACTCATCCTCGACGTCATCTCGCTCGACTATCACGAGACCCTGTTCGCCGCCGCCGGCCATCAGGCCGAGGCCGCGCGCAAGACCGCGATGAAGGAGAACAAGGGCAAGTACCTCCTGGTGGTGGAAGGCGCGATCCCGACCAAGGAGAACGGCATCTACTGCAAGATCGGCGGCCAGACCGCGATCGACATGCTGAAGGAATGCGCGGCCGATGCCGCGGCCATCGTCGCCATCGGTTCCTGCGCCTCCTGGGGCGGCATGCCGTCGACCGGGCCCAATCCCACCGGGGCCTCCAGCGTCGGCGCCGTGCTCGGCAAGCCGGTGGTCAACATCCCGGGCTGCCCGCCCAACCCCTACAACTTCCTGTCCACCGTGGTGCACTACCTCACCTTCGGCAAGCTGCCCGCGCTGGATCATCTGGGCCGGCCCAAGTTCGCCTATGGCCGCCTGGTCCACGAGAACTGCGAACGGCGGCCTCACTTCGACGCCGGCCGCTTTGCCGGCGAATTCGGCGACGAGGGCCACCGGCTCGGCTGGTGCCTGTACAAGCTGGGCTGCAAGGGGCCGGAGACCTACGCCAACTGCCCGGTCATCGGCTTCAACGATGTCGGCGAGGTGTCCTGGCCGGTCGGCTGCGGCCATCCCTGCATCGGCTGCACCGAGCAGGGCGTCGGCTTCAGCAAGCCCATCCATGCCCTGGCCGATCTGAAGTCGGTCGCGCCGCCTGCCGGCTATCCGCACATCGCCGAGCCGCGCGGCTCCGGTGCCACCCTCGCCGCCGTCGCCACCGTCGGCGCCCTGGCCGGTGCCGTGGCCGGCGCCACCTGGGCGATCAACAAGAACCTGGGCGAGAAGCTGGAAGTGGAAAAGGCCAAGCCCGAGCAAGAGGCCAAATCATGAGCCTCGACCGTCGCCAGTTCCTCAAGCGGGTGCTGGCCGGCGGCGCTGCCGCGGCCGCCTGCGGCCCCAGCGTCACCCACGCCCGCGACAACCTTACCCTGCCGCCGGCGGCCATGGGCCTGCTGTTCGACAGCACCCTGTGCATCGGCTGCAAGGCCTGCGTCGCCGCCTGCAAGGAGGCCAACGGCCTGCCGCCCGAATTCACCAAGCCGGACGACGTCTGGGACACCCCGCTCGACATCTCCGGCAAGACCAAGAACATCATCAAGGTCTACAAGAACGGCAGCGGTCTGACCAAGGATGCCGAGGTCGACGGCTATGCCTTCATGAAGCATTCCTGCCTGCATTGCGTCGATCCCTCCTGCGTCTCGGCCTGCCCGGTCTCGGCCATGAAGAAAGACCCGGTCGACGGCATCGTCAGCTACGACCCGAAGGCCTGCATCGGCTGCCGCTACTGCGTGGTGGCCTGCCCTTTCAGCGTGCCAAGGTTCGAGTACGACAAGGCCCTGCCCAAGATCGTCAAATGCGAGTTGTGCCGCCACCTCAAGGAAGGCGATGCCTTCCAGTACCCGGCTTGCGCCCAGGTCTGCCCGACCGGCGCCACCCTCTACGGCCCGGTGGCCGACCTCAAGGCCGAGGCCCAGCGCCGGCTCGCGCTCAAGCCCGGCAGCGAGGCCGAATTCCCCCGCGGCCGCATCGGCCAGCTCCCCGGCGCCAAATCGGCCGATGCCACCACCTGGGCCAGCCCCGGCCAAAAGGCCGCGTTCGCCGACAGCCACTTGGCCAAGGTGCCCAAGTACATCCAGCGCATCTACGGCGACAAGGAGCTGGGCGGCACCCAGATGCTCAAGCTCTCGGCCGTGCCCATGGACAAGCTGGGCATGCCCGAGCTGCCGGAGCGCTCCTTCGCCTCGGTGTCGGAGACCATGCAGCACTCGCTCTACGGTTACCTCATCACCCCGGCCATCGTCCTCGGTGGCCTGATCATCGCCGCCAAGCGCAGCGCCCGTGACGATGACGCGTCGGACGACGCGGCAGAGAAGAAATAGGAGAGCACGATGGCCAATCACGCGCATTCGGCTCCAGCCCCGCTCGGCGGACAGTTCATCACGCCGCTCACGGTCAACCTGGCGCTACTCATCGGCATTGCCGGCATCATCCTGCTCATCCGCTTCCTCTTGGGCATCGGAGCCACCACCAATGTCAACGATGGCTACAGTTGGGGCATCTGGGTGGTCTACGACGTCATGGTCGGCTCGGCCTTCGCCTGCGGCGGCTACTCGGTGGCGCTCTTGGTCTACATCTTCAACAAGGGCGAGTACCACCCGCTGGTGCGGCCCGCGCTGCTGGGCAGCCTGTTCGGCTACACCCTGGCCGGTGCCTCGGTCATCGTAGACCTCGGCCGCTACTGGAACACCTGGCACATCTTCTGGCCCGGCTACGCCCAGATCAACTCGGTGATGTTCGAGGTGGCCGTCTGCATCACCCTCTACATCGTGGTGATGTGGATCGAGTTCTCGCCGGTGTTCCTGGAGAAGTTCGGCCTGAAGGACATCAAGAAGCGATTGTCGCGCTGGATGTTCCTGTTCATCGCCCTGGGCGCGCTGTTGCCGTCCATGCACCAGTCTTCGCTCGGCTCGCTCCTGGTGGTGTTCGGCACCGCGATCAACCCGCTGTGGCAAACCCTGATGCTGCCGGTGCTGTTCCTGATGACCGCCATCACCGTGGGCTATGCCGTGGTGGTGTTCGAATCGACCTTCTCGGCCATGGGCTTCAAGCGGCCTTACGAGTTGGACATCCTCGCCCGCCTGTCCAAGGTGATGTGGGGCATGCTGCTCGCCTATCTCGCGGTGCGCGTGGGCGACCTGATCTGGCGCGGCGCCATCGTCGAGGCCTTCCGGCCGAGCGTCGTCGCCCTGATGTTCTGGCTGGAGATGCTGGCCTTCGTCCTGCCGGCCTGGTGGCTGGCCAAGCCGGCCAACCGCCGCCGGCCCAACATCCTGTTCCTTTCGGCGGTGTTCCTGATGCTGGGCACCTTCCTCTTGCGCATCAACGGCTTCCTGGTCGGCTACGACACCGGCGCGGGTTGGACTTACTTCCCGTCGGTGCCGGAGATCCTGGTCACCCTCGGCATCATCGCCATCGAAATCCTCGGCTACATCGTCCTGGTGCGCTGGCTGCCCGTGCTGCCCAAGCACGAAGCGAAAGCTAGATAACGGAGAAGAAGATGAGTAAACGCATCACTATCGACCCCATCACCCGCATCGAGGGCCACCTGCGCATCGACTGCGAAATCGACGGCGGCCGGGTCAAGAAGGCCTGGGCCTCGGGCCAGATGTGGCGCGGCGTCGAGCAGATCCTGCTCGGCCGCGACCCTAGAGATGCCTGGGCCATCACCCAAAGGATTTGCGGCGTCTGCACCACGGTGCATGCCATCGCCTCGGTGCGCGCGGTGGAAAACGCGCTCGATATGGAGATCCCGGTCAACGCCCAATACATCCGCAACCTGATCATCCTGGCCCATGCGGTGCACGATCATATCGTGCACTTCTACCACCTCTCGGCGCTCGATTGGGTGGACGTCACCTCGGCGCTCAAGGCCGACCCGGCCAAGGCCGCGCAACTGGCCGAGGGCCTGTCGACCTGGAAGGCCAACGGCCGGCATGAACTCGCCCAGGTGAAAGACCGCCTGGCCGGCTTTGTCGGCACCGGCCAGCTCGGCGTGTTCGCCAACGGCTATTGGGGCCATCCGGCGATGAAGCTGCCGCCGGAAGTGAACCTCATCGCCACGGCCCATTACCTGCAGGCGCTCGACATCCAGCGCAAGGCCAACAAGATCGTCGCCATCCTCGGCTCGAAGACGCCGCACATCCAGAACGTCGCCGTCGGCGGCGTCGCCAACTCGATCAACCCGGACGGCCAGTCGGTGCTCAACGTCGAGCGCCTGCTGGCGGTCAAGGGCTGGATCGACGAGCTGGCCGACTTCGTGCACAACGTCTACCTGGTCGACGTCGCCATCATCGGCGGCTTCTACGCCAACTGGACCACCTACGGTGCCGGCATCACCGACTACCTCTCGGTGCCCGATCTGCCGCTCGACGGCAAGGGCACCCAGCTCGCGCTGCCCGGCGGCTATGTGCCCGGCGGCGATCTGGCCAAGTTCCACGCCATCACTAAATTCGGCGACGACTACTTCAAGAACGGCGTCGCCGAAAGCGTGAAGCACGCCTGGTACAAGGGCGGCAAGGGCCCGCTGCACCCCTACGAGGGCGAGACCGAGCCGGAATACACCGATTTCCAGGACAACGGCAAATACTCCTGGGTGAAGTCGCCCACCTTCCTGGGCAAGCCGGCCCAGGTGGGGCCGCTCGCCCGCGTGCTGGCCATGGCCGCGGCCAAGCACGGCCCCACCTTGAAGTACCTCAACTTCGTGCTCGACACCGCCGGCAAGATCGCCGGCACCAAGGTGCCGCTCTCGGCCGTGCACTCCACCATCGGCCGCCACGCCGCCCGCGCCGTGTCCTGCAACGTGCAGGTCGATATGCTGGGCGAGATGTGGCAGCGCCTGGTCGACAACATCGGCAAGGGCGATGTCGACACCTACAACAAGCCGGTCTTCCCCAAGGGCGAGATCAGCGGCGTCGGCTTCCACGAGGCGCCGCGCGGCGTGCTCTCGCACTGGGTGGTCATCGACGACGGCAAGATCAAGAACTACCAGGCCGTGGTGCCCACCACCTGGAACGCCGCCCCGCGCAACGAGGGCGACGTGCCCGGCCCCTACGAGGCCTCGCTGGTCAACAACCCGGTGGCCGACCCCGAGCGGCCGCTGGAAGTGCTGCGCACCGTGCACTCCTTCGACCCCTGCCTGGCCTGCGCCGTGCACGTGCTCGACGTCGACGGCAGCCAGAAGTCCACCGTGCATGCCGGCTGCTACAGCCCGAGCTACAGTAACAGTTGCGAGCTGGGGTGAGGTCATGACCGAATCGAAGTTAATGTTTTTTACCCTCTCCCCCGGGGAGTCCCCGCTGTGCGAGGATAAAAGGGTGGCGAAGCCGGGTGAGGGAAGCAGCGCTGGCCTTAACCTCGACGATACAGACACCGGCATCGCGCCTAAATAATCTAGGAGCCATGAGAATGAAACCCACACGCCGAGCCCTGTTCCTCACCGCCGCCCTGCTGCCCGGCCTGGCCTGGGCCCACGCCGAGGCCGGCGGCCACTTCAGCCTGTTCAGCGGCTTCAGCCATCCCTTCCTCGGCGGCGCCCACCTGCTGGCCATGCTCATGGTCGGCCTCTGGGCCGCCCAGCAGCAAGGCTGGCGCCGCGCCTTGCCGCCCCTGGTCTTCGTCGGCTTCATGGCGGTCGGCTCGCTGCTGGCCTATGCCGGGCTCACCCTGCCGGCCACCGAGAGCGGCATCGCGCTCTCCGTCCTGGCCTTGGGCCTCTTCGCCGCCTTCGCCGTGCGCCTGCCGGCGGCCGTGGCGCTCGCCGTCATCGCCGGCTTCGCCGTCTTCCACGGCCATGCCCACGGTGCGGAGCTGCCGCTGGCCAGCAGCTTCGGCTATCTGCCCGGCTACCTCGCCGCCACCGCCTTGCTGCACGGCATCGGCTACGCCTTCGCCAGCCGCGTGGTCGACAGCCGCGGCGCCATCGCCCGCAGCGCCGGCGGCGCCACCGCCGTCACCGGCCTGGCCTGGCTGCTGGGCTGACCTTAGATCGTCATGCCGGTGCAAACCGGCATCCAGCAACAACTTGAAGAAGTAATAAGTCGTCCCCCTCCCAACCTCCCCCATGAATGGGGGAGGGGATGTACTCCCTCCCCACTCGTGCACCCTGAAGGGCATAAAGGGAGGGCAGGGGAGGGGACGATTTTGCAGCGCAGTCATAAAGGCACGAGCCAATGCAACCCACCACCAAACGCATCGTCGTCCTCGGCGTCGGCAACATCCTGTTGACCGACGAAGGCGTCGGCGTGCGCGCCATCGAAGAACTCGGCCGCTTGTACGTACTGCCGCCCGAAGTCGAACTGCTCGACGGCGGCACCTCGGCCATGGAAATGCTCGACGACCTCGCCCATGCCGACCTCTTGATCATCGCCGACTGCGTGCGTGCCGGCCTGCCGCCCGGCAGCCTCATCCGCCTGGCCGACGAGCAGGTGCCGGCCCTGATGAAACTCAAAATGTCGCCGCACCAGATCGGCCTGTCCGACGTGCTGGCCACCCTGGTGCTGGCCGGCGAATCGCCCAGGCGCATCGTCGTCCACGGCGTCGAACCCGCCAGCCTGGCCACCGACATGCGCCTCACCCCCGAGGTGGCGCAAAGCCTGCCCAAACTGGTCGAGGCCCTGGCGCAGGAGCTGCGCGCCGCCGGCGTGACCCTCGCACCGCGGCTGCCGGCCGAAACGGCGGCCTGATTTCCCACATGGCATCTTGAGCGGCTTGCCTGGCCAGGCGGGGAGGGGTTTAATTCAAGAAAAATCGGCTGGGAGGTCGGCATGAATCCGAGGTGGATAACGCCTTTGCAGTTGCACCCCTTTAAAGCGGCGTGCAGGCTGAAAAATCAACTGCTTGGTTTCCCGTTTCCACGTGACGCCCCCTAACTAAATGGGGCACTACATTGCCTCATTTAGGGGGTCGCTCTACGTTGGGGCTCATAACACTATGCCACTTCCGCTACCGCCACCGAACTGGGAAGCAAACGAAATATCGAAGTTCATCGATGCGGCGCGTGCCAATGAATTTGCGACATTTGCAAATCTAACAGGGGAAATCGCGCGCCTGTCCGATATTGATCTTGGGTACAGAAAAGCAATCGACGGGGTCAATCATTCGAAAGACTGGTTTGCCGGCTTCTTCTTGCTTCGAGCGCATTCCAATTTCCTGGCCGCGTGTCGGCTTTGTTGGAGCGCTCAGATCCCTGAGAGCTACGCGCTTCTTCGATCCTGTTTGGAAAACGCGCTCTATGGGCTTTATCTTTCCAAGCATCCAGAGTCCCGCGAGACATGGCTGCGGCGCGGTGAAGATACTGCGGCGAGGCAAAGAGTCAAAGATGAATTCCAGATCGGAACGATGCTGAGACTTGCCGCCATGGTAGATGCAACGGAAGGTGCGGTGGCGAGAGCCCTTTACGACCGAACGATAGATTCGGGCGCTCACCCAAACGAGCTGGCCCTTATGCAGACGCTACAGATCAACAAAAGCGCCGATCATATCGAATTCAAGAGCAACTACCTTGACCATGATTCCGTAGCGTTAAGGGCCGCACTTAAAACGACGGCACAAGTTGGTGTTTGCGCTCTGTCACTCTTTCAGCTGATCTATCCTGAGCGTTTTGACATCATGGGCGTGACCGATTTGTTGCGTCATGTGAAGGTGGGCCTATGAGCCCCAACCCATCATTCGAGGGGACCTGCGCGAAAAGTCGCGCAGGTCCCTCAATTCAAACGTTAGGGACTTAGATGCCCGAACCCCCCAACCTCCTTTCATACGCTGTTGTGCAGTGGGCTAGTTCCATCTTGCTATCACTGCTCATAGTAGCCGTGGTGGTTGCTCTAATTCTTTCCGTCGTCGGTTGGGGCTACGTCTGGCTGCATCCAGTTGCCGCCTACGAAGATGACCTCGGTTATGGTCTTGTCATGATGGCCGGGTTTGTTATTTGTGCAGTTATTGCAGTGCCTGCAGGTGGTCTACTTGCGTGGCGCCTCAAAACAATCCTGGCACGCAAGATCCATGAACACAACTCCTAGGGCGCAATCGTGATTGCGCCGCATGAAACATCCGGTGCAATGCGCTGGGTTTATCCTCGCGCAGCGGGGGCTTATTGCACCCTACGCGCGGCAGGCCACCATGCAGCCTCGCATATCAGGAGTGATTCATGAGTCGTGTCGGCACAGGGCTTATTTTCGCTTTGGGCCTATTCCTCGGCGTGGTTTCATGGGCCCCGTGGATCGATTCATTCGAGTTGCTGAAAAAAGAAGCTGCGTACATAGTCGATGTGCGGCGCGACGGCTCTGGAAGCAGCGTCACCCGGTTGGCCACGGCCAGTGGGCGCGACATTCGTTGCGTGCACAGCAAGACAGGCGGTTGTCCGACCGAACTCATGCAATCCCTGATGAATCCTCCAATCGAAGTGTTGGTTTGGCACGATGGGGAATCTGTGCTCCAACTCGTAGTCGGGGATCGGGTGGTTCTTCCTTATGATCATGTACATCAAGGCCGCTGGTTCGGTATCGGCCTGAGCATCCTTCTCCTTGTGATTGGAAGCGTGCGCGTTGGCATTCATCTGGGCCTCATAGGTGCTGTAAAACGATCCAATCAGCCACTTCGTCGGGATGCCTCGCAGTAATGTGGCTCACTTCAGGCAGATGGCACATTAGGTGACAAGCATGCCCTTCTTGTCTCGTCTCATCCTGTTAACCAGCGCCGTTCTCTGCGGCGGGTTCTTTGCGCTTTCCGGCGCCGGGGTTTCCTGGGCACTCGAACCCGACCAGTACTCGACGGCTACGGTGGTGTTTTGGGTTTTCGCCGGCGGCGTGCTCGGGATGCCGTTCTGGCTGCCGGCGGTGTTCCCCTCTCGCTATGTGGCCGGACTCGAACTCTGCCGCCGTATCTGTGCCGGCTTGTTGCTGCTGCCGACCTGGCTGTTCGGCAGCATCGTGGTGCACAACTTCGGCCGTATCGTTTCGGGCGGGAGCGCTTCGCCCGTCGCGCTTGTTCAAGGTTCGGTGCTTACCGCATGTTGTCTGGTCAGCCTGTTTGTGCTGCTCTTGCCTGAGCTTCGCCGCTATGCGCCTCGCAAGACGAAGCCGTGATTGCGCCGCCTGACGCCCCATGAACCCCCACCTCTCCGTCATCACCCTGGCCGTCGACGATCTCGAACGGGCGCTGGCGTTCTACCGCGACGGCCTGGGCTTCGAGACCCAGGGCATCGTCGGTGCCGAGTTCGAACATGGCGCGGTCGCCTTCTTCGAT